>CALWHO010000209.1 GCA_944380405.1 uncultured Lachnospiraceae bacterium | reverse complement strand
GACGATGTTTTTAAAACAATATCATCATTAAGCGGAGGCGAAAAGGGCAGACTTTCACTGGCAAAGATTATGCTTTCAAAGTCAAACTTCCTTATACTTGACGAGCCTACAAACCATCTTGATATGTTTTCAAAAGAAGTTTTGGAAAATGCCATAAACTGCTACGAAGGTACTGTTTTATACGTTTCCCACGACAGATATTTTATAAACAAAACAGCCACAACTGTTTTGGAGCTTACAAATGAAGGCTTTGTAAAATATATGGGTAACTACGATTATTATGTTGAAAAGAAAACACTTAAGGCAAAAGAGGAGCAGCTTTTTGGAACAGGAGAAACCCAGCAAAAAGAAGTAACAGCTGAGCAGAAAGAAACAAAACTTGACTGGCAGAGCCAGAAAGAAAAACAGGCTCAGGAAAGAAAAATCAAAAACAAAATAAATAAGCTTGAAAGAGAAATAGAAGAAACAGAAAACAAAATATCTCTTTTGGAAGAAAAACTTAACAGTGCCGAAATAGCCACAGACGCAGCAAAGGCACAGGAAGTTTTTGAAGAGAAAGAAAGCCTTGAAGAAAAGCTTATGGCTCTTATGGATCAGTGGGAAGAAGCTCAATTGCAATAAAAATTTAAAAATTTAGTTATATACAAAGCACTATAAAATTGTTATAATAATATGACAGTAAATATTGAGGAGGCTGTGAAAAAATGGCAGTAATTGAAGAACTCATCAGAGTTGAAGATAATGGTTCTTTAAGCTTTGGCAACTACCTTGTTGAGAGAAAAAAGAAAGTTGTTGATTTTGAAGTTAATGGTGATCTTTACTATGTAAAGACATTTAATGAGATAACAAGATTAGAAAAAAACGGCAAGCTTCTTCTTGAGGCAGTTCCTGGAGCTACAGTACATAACTTTGTAATGAATGATGAAAACGTATCTTTTGAGGTTGAAGGTCAGGGCGATATTCAGATAACTATGGAGCTTGAGCCACAGAAAGACTACAGAGTTTTCATTGATGGCGTTAATGCAGGCAGTGTAAGTGCTGGTATTTCAGGAAAGGTAAGCTTTTCTGTAGCGGCTAACAGCTTTAAAAAGACAATTGGCATTGAAAAAATAGGATAATTAAATTTAGCCCCAGCATTTGCTGGGGTTTTATTTTAAATAGTATCGGGAGGACATATGAAGGAAAAAACTGTTTATATATGTTCAAACTGTGGAAATAAAGCTGCAAAATGGATGGGCTACTGCACAAAATGCGGTAAATATAACACTTTTCAGGAAGAAAAGGAAGTTTCTTATTCAGGCACTGTAAAAAGAGCAGTAACTGTTTCAAAGGGTGCTGTAAGGCTTGCAGAAGTTGAAAAAGGCACCGACGAAAGAATTATTACAGGCATAAAGGAATTTGACCGTGTAATGGGCGGAGGCATAGTTAAAGACTCTGTAACTATTGTTACATCACCTCCAGGTGGCGGAAAAAGCACCCTTGCACTTCATGTGTCACAAAAGGCAGCCCAAAAAGGCTATAACGTACTTTATGCATCTGGGGAAGAAAGCGAAAGCCAGATAAAGGGCAGGGCAGACAGAATAATGAAATCTGTTGAAAAAAATATATGGATAGTTTCTGATACCTGTATGGATAACATACTTACAGAAATTAAAAATATAGACCCTGACATTATAGTTATAGACAGTATTCAGACATTTGCGCTTAATGAAATGCTGCCTGCAAGAGCAGGAAATCCAGTTCAGACTATGGAATGTGCAGGAGAAATGGTTAAGGTAGCCAAAAATAGTACCCGAAAAAGAGCCGTAATTATAATAGGTCAGATGAACAAAAATGACGAGCTGGCAGGTATCAGAAGCCTTGAGCATTTGGTAGATACCGTGCTTGTTATGGATAGCTCATATGATGACGGTTTAAGAAGCATAGCAGCCACAAAAAACCGTTTTGGCAGCACTGGCGAAACTGGCTTTTTTGCCATGACAGAAGAGGGTCTTTTGTCAATAGATAACCCATCAGAATACTTTGTTACACAAAGAGACGAGAATGAATTTGTAACAGGCAGCACAGTTACAGTTATAAGAGAAGGCTCAAGACCTATTGTGGCAGAGGTTGAAAGCCTTGTATCAAAAAGCTATACGCCTTATCCAACAAGAATAAGTGAATCACTCAAAAAAGACAGGTTAAGCACTCTTATTTCAATATTGGAGCAAAGAGGCAATATAAATCTTTTTGACAAAAATATTGTTGTTAAAAGCACAGGAGGCATAGTTTTAAGGGAAACGGCAGTAAGCCTTGCTGTAATAATTAGCATTGCATCTTCTGTTCTGGATAAGGCAGTAACAGGCAAAACAGCATTTATAGCAGATGTTGGTCTTACTGGTGAGCTTAAAAAAGTGCCTGGTCTTGAAAGCCGAATAAAAGAGCTAAACAGAATGGGCTTTGAAAAAGTTTATATAGCAAAAGACAGCATGAAGCCAAAGGGCTTAAATATACAGATTGTTGAAATGAAATATTTAAAGGACGTTATAAAAGACGTTTTTAATTAAGTTTTGCGTCAAAAACGGTAAAAATATTACTTTTTTACCGTTTTTTTGTTATACTCAATATAAAATATATAAAAATTACGGTTTCAGCACAGGTGTAATATATATATATTACACACATATAAGTATGGCTTATAGCTATTGTAAATAAAATATAGTTTACTAATAATTAATCAGCAATTATAATTATTTCTATAGTGGATTTGTATACACTATGCTTAACAGTAATTTTACGGGGGAGGAAATTTAATGAGCAACACAGAAATTAAAAAGTTTAAAAAAGTTCTTGTGGCCAACAGAGGCGAAATTGCCATTCGTATTTACAGAGCTCTTAACGAGCTTGGCATATCAACAATAGGTATTTTTTCAAAAGAAGATAAGTATTCCCTTTTCAGAACAAAGACAGACGAATCTTATGAACTTGATATTAAAAAAGGACCTATTGATGCATATCTCGATATTCCGGAAATTATTAGAATTGCCAAGGCAAAGGGTGCAGATGCTATTCACCCTGGATACGGTTTCCTTTCCGAAAATCCTGATTTTGCAGAAGCCTGCGAGAAAAATGGCATAACATTCATTGGACCTACAAAAGAAACAATGAATAAAATGGGCGATAAAATCTCTTCAAAGAGAATTGCCATTGAGTGTGGTGTGCCTATTATTCCAGGTGTTGACCATGCAATTAAGTCTTTAGACGAAGTTATGGAAATAGCTGAAAAAATTGGCTATCCTGTTATGCTTAAGGCTTCAAATGGCGGCGGCGGCAGAGGCATGAGAATTGTAAGTAACCCTGAAGACATGCCAAGAGAGTTTGAAGAAGCAAGAAACGAAAGTAAAAAAGCATTTGGTGATGACAAGATATTTATTGAAAAATATCTTAAAGCACCTAAACATATAGAAGTACAGATACTTGGAGATAACTACGGAAATGTTGTCCACCTTTTCGACAGAGACTGTTCTGTTCAGAGAAGACATCAGAAAGTTGTTGAATACGCTCCAGCATTTACTATTTCAAATGAAACAAGAGAAAAAATATTTGCAGATGCTGTAAAACTTGCTAAGCACGTTAACTACAGAAATGCAGGTACACTTGAGTTCCTTGTTGACAGCGATGAAAACTACTATTTCATTGAAATGAACCCACGTATTCAGGTTGAACATACTGTAACAGAAATGATTACAGGTATTGATATTGTTAGAAGCCAGATACTTGCAGCAGAAGGTTACAGACTTGATTCAGACGAAATAGGTATTAAATCACAGGAAGACATAACAAGTATAGGCTATGCTATACAGATGCGTGTTACAACAGAAGACCCAGCAAACAATTTCCTTCCTGACACAGGAAAGATTTCTGTTTACAGAAGTGCTTCTGGTAACGGTATCCGTCTTGATGGTGGTACAGCTTATACAGGTGCTGAAATTACACCATATTACGACAGCCTTCTTGTAAAAATAATTTCTTACGACAGAAACTTTGAAATAGCAGCTAAAAAAGGTATAAGAGCCCTTAAAGAAACAAGAATAAGAGGCGTTAAAACAAACATACCTTTCCTTATTAATGTGCTTCAGAACGAAACATTTATATCAGGTAAATGTACAACAACATTTATTGAAAATACACCAGAACTTTTCCAGATTTACAGAGGAAAAGACAGAGCTACAAAAATAGCTGAATTTATTGGTAATAAAATCGTTAATGAAGCTAAGGGTCAGAAGCCAGATAACCTTAAAACTATACCAGCACCAAAGACACTTGATATTGGCGAATTTAAAGGTGCAAGAGACATACTTAACGAACTTGGTATAGACGGCTTTATGGACTATATCAAAAATAACGACAGACTCTTTATTACAGATACATCTATGCGTGATGCTCACCAGTCACTTATGGCAACACGTATGAGAACAAACGATATTCTTAAGGCTGCACCTCTTACAAACCAGGTAATGAGAAATGCTTTCTCTGTTGAGGCATGGGGTGGTGCAACATTTGACGTTGCATATAGATTCCTTAAAGAATCACCATGGGTAAGACTTGAGCAGCTTAGAAAGAAAATGCCTAACACACTTATTCAGATGCTTTTAAGAGCATCAAATGCAGTTGGTTACAGCAACTATCCTGATAACGTTGTAAGCAACTTCATAAGAGTAGCTGCTGAAAGAGGCGTTGATGTATTTAGAATTTTCGACAGCCTTAACTGGGTTGAAAACATGAAGATGCCTATTGAAGAAGCCCTTAAAACAGGCAAAATTGTTGAAGGTGCTGTTTGCTACACAGGTAACATTCTCGACCCTAAAGAAACAAAATATACTGTTGATTACTACATAGAAAAAGGTAAAGAGCTTGAAAAACTTGGCTGCCATATATTTGCTATTAAAGATATGGCTGGTCTTCTTAAGCCATATGCAGCTAAAGAACTTTTTGCAGCTCTTAAACAGGAACTTAATATTCCTCTTCACCTTCATACACACGACTCAACAGGTAACGGCGTAAGCACAATACTTATGGCAGCTGAAGCAGGTGTTGATATTGCAGACGTAGCAGTAGAAAGCATGAGCTCATTTACAAGCCAGCCTTCTATGAACTCTGTTGTTGAAGCTCTTAAAGGCACAAAG
>CALWHO010000208.1 GCA_944380405.1 uncultured Lachnospiraceae bacterium | reverse complement strand
AAGAAGCCGTTGGTAAGGCTCTTGTGGCAAGACACAAAAGAGATTCATTCCAGATAGCTACAAAAATGCCTATGAGAGATGTTAACTCATACGAGGATATGGAAAAGAAGTTTGATGAACAGCTTGCAAACCTTCAGACAGACTACATCGATTTTTATCTTCTTCATAACTTAGGCTCTGTTACATATAGAAAAGCAGAAGAAATTCGTGGTTTTGAGTTTGGCTTTAAAAAGAAAGCAGAAGGTAAAATTAAATACTTCGGTTTTTCATTCCATGACACACCAGAGCTTCTTGAAGAAATACTTACAAAAAATCCAGACGTTGACTTCGTTCAGCTTCAGATAAACTATCTTGATTGGGAAAATCCAAATATTCAGGCAAGAAGATGCTATGAAGTTGCAGTAAAACACAACAAAAAAGTTATTGTTATGGAGCCAATAAAGGGCGGTACACTGGCAAATGTTCCTGAAGAAGCAGAAAAAATGATGAAAGAATATGCTCCTGATATGACTCCTGCTTCATGGGCTATTAGATATGCTGCAAGCCTTGAAAATGTATTTATGGTATTAAGCGGCATGAATGAATTTGAACAGCTTGATGACAATATGAGCTACATGAAGGATTTTAAGCCATTAAACGAAGAAGAAATATCAATACTTGAAAAGGTTACAGATATTATAAACAAAGACACAGCTATTGCCTGCACAAACTGCAGATACTGCGAAAAAGGCTGTCCAATGAAAATTGCTATACCTGACTATTTCTCATTATATAACAGCTTTAAAAGAACAAAGGGCAATAATTCAAGCCAGTATGTATACTACCTTAATGTTGTAGGAACTGGCAGAGGAAAAGCATCTGAATGTATAGGCTGCGGTCAGTGTGAAGATGCCTGTCCACAGCACTTAAGTATTATTGAATACTTAAAAGATGTGTCAGAAGTATTTGATAAAAACGGAAAACTTCCATCACAGAAATAAGCACCAAAAAAGACCTGATTTTTTGTTCAGGTCTTTTTTTATGCCCTTGGGTGACATGAATTATACACGTCCAGTATTCTTTTTTTGTTAAGCTTTGTATATACGTCAAGTGAGTTTATGTTTGATAGTCCCAGCATTTCCTGTATGCTTGAAATATCAGCTCCGTTAAATATCATGTGTGCTGCAAATGAATGGCGAAGGAGGGCAGGTGTTATTTCCTTATCCAAGCCAGCTTCTTTACCGTAATGTTTTATAGCCTTCCAAAAACCCTGTCTTGTAATAGGCGAGCCATTACTTTTTACAAATAAAAAACCGCCTTTTTCAATATGAGCATTTTGTAAATATGAATTTATGGCTTCTATGGCTTTTTTGCCTATAGGTATAAGCCTGTTTTTTTCTGATGATGAACAGATACAGTAGCCCATTTGCAGATTTACGTCTTTATATTTAAGTGATATTATTTCGCTTGCTTTCATTCCTGTGGCATACAAAAGCTCAAGCATTGCCTTATCCCTAAGACCTCTGAGTGTTGATGTATCAGGAGAAGATAAAAATAAATTTATTTCTTCTTCAGTAAGTATTTCAGGCATTTTTTTATTGTCCTTTGGGGGATTTACGCCTTCACATGGGTTTTTATCAATATAGCCGTATGATATAAGCACAGTGAAAAAAAGCTTTATTGCTGCTAAGTGTCTTGCTGCTGTGGCAGTTGACTTACCTGATGACAAAACTTCGTTTATGTATAAAGAAACATGCCTTTTTGTAATGGCAGAAATATTTTCTATGTTTTTTGACTCAATATATGATATAAAAGCTGAAACATCTGCCAAATATGAGTTTACTGTATTTTGAGAATATTTATTTTTCAGAAAATTTTCAAATTGATTTTTATATTGGTCCATGTTTTCCATGTCTTTGCCTCTAAAATGTTTTTTCTTTTATTATACAGTATAAAAATATAATTATGGTAACAAAAAAGAAAATAATTATATTTTCCATGTTTTTTCGAGCTTTTTCTCTTTTTAAAGCCGATTTATATTTTGATTTAGATATAAATTTTGATGTTATTTTATTTACAGAAAAGTAGCAGGCTGTTACGGCTGCAAAAAGTATAACAATATTTGCAGGTATATATTTAACGCTTTCTTTTATTATATCTGACGGCACAATATATGATGAAATGTACCATGAGCATATAAAACTTTGAAAAGCAGTTAATATTAATGAAAGGGGAATGCCCCATGAAGCCATTGATAAAATAAGTATGGCATATGGTATTATGCAAGCTGCCACAAATGAGTTTAAAAGGCTTTTGTTTTGGGAAAATATACCCATTATTGTATTAAGTCTTTGAAAATTAAACATGTTATAGGCTATGCTGCCAAATAGTGAGCCTAAAACAACAAAAAGACAGATTGAGCCTAATATAATCTGTCTTTTTCTGTCATTATTATTTTTGCTTTTGTCAGTCACAATATATCACCTCAAGACAAATATATTGTCCTGTTTTGGATATATTCTTATTTTTTGTAAAACTCAATTATTTTGTCCATACGGGCAAACATATTTGAAAACATAAGGTCTGTAAGTGTAATTGCTGCCATGGCTTCAACAACTATAACTGCACGAGGCACAATTATAGGGTCATGTCTGCCGTGGATTTGTATTTCAACATTTTCGTGGGATTTATTTATTGTTTCCTGTGATTTAAATATAGAAGGTGTAGGTTTAAATGCAGCTCTGAATATTATGTCACTGCCATCACTCATGCCGCCAAGTATGCCGCCTGCGTTATTTGTTTTTTTGCATACATTACCATTTTCGTCACAGTAGAAATTGTCGTTATTTTCGCTGCCTGAAAGCTTTGATGCAAAAAATCCTGCGCCTACTTCAAAGCCCTTTACAGCACCAAGTGAAAATACAGCCTTTGCAAGTGAGGAGTCAAGCTTATCAAATACTGTTTCTCCAATGCCGGCAGGAACGCCTTTTATAATACATTCCACAATGCCGCCTGCTGAGTCCATATTATTTATTTTTGATTTAAGTATTTCCTGTGCTTTTATAGAAGCCTTACTGTCTGCCATATAAAGTGGGTCTGAAAATATTTCTTCTTTTAAAAGAGGCACTTTTTCAGATGTAACGCCTGCTATTTCTTTTGAATATGTAATAAAAGAAATGCCCAGAGAAGAAAGTATTTTTTTAGCCACAGCACCAGCAGCTACCCTTGCAACTGTTTCACGACCTGATGAACGGCCGCCGCCTCTATAATCCCTAAAGCCATACTTTTCGTCAAATGTATAGTCAGCATGACCTGGTCTATATGTATAGGCTATGTTGCCATAGTCCTTTGAGTGCTGGTCTTCATTATATATAACAAGTGAAATAGGTGTGCCTGTTGTTTTGCCTTCTAAAACACCTGAAAGTATGTGAACAGTATCGCTTTCTTTTCTTTTTGTACCGAATTTATTTGAGCCTGGCTTTCTTAAGTCCAGGTCTTTTTGTATATCTTCTTCCAAAAGGCTTATGCCTGCT
>CALWHO010000207.1 GCA_944380405.1 uncultured Lachnospiraceae bacterium | reverse complement strand
TGACATAAAAAATCACCCCACTTGTTATTTAGTATATCATACTGTCTAACAAATGGGGTGCAGTTCTAAAATTTGTGGGTTTTATTTTTTTAATTAAAATTATTCAGCAACTGTTTCTGTTGTTTCTTCAGCAGCAGCGTCTGTAGCTTCTTCTGTAGCTGTTTCTTCTGTAGCTGTTTCTTCTGTAGCTTCAGTTGTTTCTTCTGTAGCAACTTCTTTTGTAACTTCTTCAGCTTGTGTTGTTGTAATAGCAACTGTAGCTGTAACTTCGTCATATGAAACTTCGAAACCAAGAACTGCACCAAGGTCTCTGAGTTTGAAGTAGTCAGCACCGTTGATGGAGTATGTTTCAAATGTTTTTTCTTCGCCGTTGATTACAACGACTGTTTCTTCAGCAACAAGTTCATCTGTAGCTTCTGTAGTTTCTTCAGCAGGAACTACTTCTTCAGCTTCAACAACTTCTGTAGCTTCTTCAGCAGGAACTATTTCTTCAGCTTCAACAGTTTCTGTAGTTGTTTCTTCTGTAGCAGCTTCTTCAGCAGGAACTATTTCAGTAGCTTCAACAGTTTCTGTAGCTGTTTCTTCTGTAGCAACTTCTTCTGTAGCTTCATATGTAAATTCTACAGCTGAGCTCATGTCTTCAAGTGTGAAGTAGTTGTAGCCATCGATGTTGTAAGCTTCGAAATCTACTGCTGTACCGTTTACTGTTATTGTCTGTGTTGTTTCAACTGGTGTAGCTGCCATAGCAGTAGCTGTTGACATAGCCATAGCTGATACTGTAACGAGTGTTAATACTTTTCTTTTCATTTTATAAACCTCCAAAAATATAAAATATGTAAAAAATATTTAAGAGAAATTTTATCACAACAGTGTAGTAAAATCAATTAGTAGGATGAATATTTATTAAATAATTATGTAGTTTTATAATGTTTTTTTATAATCAAAAACAGATTTTTTCCAGTAATTGCTATATGTTACTGTAAATGTAAAAAAATAAAGACTGCCTTTTAATGCAGTCTTTATACAGGTTTATTTTATTTTTCAAAAAGTTCTGTACTGAAATATCTCTCTCCAGTATCAGGTAAAATTGTAACGACTGTTTTGCCTTTTCCAAGGTGTTTTGCAAGTTTAATGGCAGCAGCTACGTTGCTTCCGCTTGATATGCCGCACATAAGACCTTCTTCTCTCATAAGGCGTTTTGATGTTTCAATAGCTTCTTCGTCTGTTACTATGCATATGTCTTCGTATATTTTTGTGTTAAGGTTTCCAGGTATAAGACCGTCGCCTATGCCCATTTGAAGATGTGTGCCTACAGAGCCGCCTGAAAGTATGGCAGCATTTTCCGGCTCAACTGCCCAAATAGTAATGTCTGGGTTAGCTTCTTTAAGAACCTTGCCTATGCCGCTTAATGTGCCGCCTGTGCCTACACCTGAACAGAAGCCGTCAATTTTAACATCAACCTGTTCAAGTATTTCCTTTGCTGTAAATTTAATATGAGCGTTATTGTTGTCTGGGTTTTCAAACTGCTGTGGAACATATACATTTGGGTCGTCCTTAGCCATTTGAAGTGCTGTTTTAAGACACTGGTCAATGCATTTTCCAATGTCACCATCGTCATGTATAAGCACAACTTCTGCACCATATGCCTTCATAAGCTTGCGTCTTTCTTCGCTTACAGAATCAGGCATTATAATGCGTACCTTGTAGCCTCTTACAGCACCTACAAGAGAAAGGCCTATGCCCTGATTTCCGCTTGTTGGCTCAACTATAATAGTATCTTTTTTAATAATACCTTTTTTCTCAGCTTCTAAAATCATATTAAAAGCAGTTCTTGTTTTAATTGAACCGCCTACGTTTATAGCTTCGTATTTTACAATTATGTCTGCTCCGTCTTTTGGGCTGAGCTTTGAAAGTTTTACCATAGGTGTATTGCCCATTGCTTCAAGAATGTTGTTGTATACCAAAATAAAGACCCCCGATATTATTTTTTAGCACTCATTATATTATAATCCACTGACAAATATTAGTAAACAATGCAAATGCTAAAAAATACAAAAAAAGAAAGCCTTTTTTAAGGCTTTCAATTAATTTTATTTAAACAAGATATGCAAATACAGGCAGTGTCAAAAGACAAAATGCTGTTGAAAGAAGCACGCCCTTTGTGGCAAAATCCACATCACAGTTTGATGACTGAGCAAATATTACTGTTATGCTTGCGGCAGGCATACCCATTGTAAGTATAAATATTGTACTGAAAAGTGATGTATCACCAAATATAAGTCTAACCATTATAAATGCTATAACAGGCATTATAATAAGTCTTAAAGCACATACAAAATATATTCTCTTGTCACAGAAAAAGTCTTTAAGTGTAATTGCTGAAAGCTGACTGCCCAGTATAAAAAGAGCAAGAGGCGTTGTGGCTGTACTAAAATAAGAAATAGGTGTAGCAAGCACTTCTGGCAGCCTTATGTTGGCAACAAAAAGGAATATTCCTATTACAAGAGCTATAATAGGCGGATTTAAAGCCATAGCCTTAAAGTCAACTTTTTTGCTCTTGCCTGATGCTGATGAAATCATGGCAAACACTATTGAAAAAAGGAATATATCTCCAACTATTTCACTGGCAGAGGCATAAAAAAGCCCGTCGTTGCCGTAAAGCTGATTTATAAGGGGTATACCCACAAAGCCAGTATTTGAAATCATAAGCATGCTGGCAGTAAGCACAAATTCCTTTTTAGATGCTTTAAATATTTTTGTAAATATAAATGCAAGTATGGCGGAAAACAAAAGCATAGGCAGCCAGAAAAGAAATGTCTTTGCAAGTCCTTCCATAAGCACTGGTGTATATTCCACTTGAAGGGCATTTATAATAAGTGCAGGAACACAAAGATTAACTGTAAAAGCAGAAAGCCCTGAATAAAATATTTTTTGGAATACTTTCATTTTTCCAAGTATAAATCCAGGAGCAATCATAATAAGTATTACTGCAAGTGAATTTAGTATTTCGCCTATAGCCATGTCTTTGGTCTCCTTTTTTGCCATCAATAAATTATCACTAAATTTACTTAATATATGTTCCACGATTATACCAAAACCATCAACTAAAAGCAATAAACATAAAAAAGTGTAAAAAGGTATGATGAATTTTTGTTACAATTTGATAGTAAAGCTTTATTGTAAAATGTCGGACAATATGATATATTTTATTATGAGGAATTTAGTTTATAATTTTTATTAATATATAAAAATGAGGGGGAAGACTAATGAAGAAAAGTGATATCACAACAAAAGGTCTTGAAAGAGCAACTCATAGAGCACTCTACTACTCAATGGGCTTTATTAAAGAAGACCTTGAAAAACCATTAATTGGTATCGTTAACTCACAGAACGAAACAATGCCAGGTCATAGACATCTTGACCTTATTGCAAATGCAGTTAAAGAAGGTGTTATTGCAGCAGGCGGTACACCAATCGAATTCCCAACAATCGGTATTTGTGACGGTATTGCACAGGGTAACTACGGTATGCATTATCCACTTGCAAGCCGTGAACTTATTGCAGACTCAGTTGAATGTATGATGAATGGTCATAGCTACGACGCTATGGTTATGGTTACAGACTGTGACAAAATTACACCAGGTATGCTTATTGCAGCATCAAGACTTGATGTTCCTACAATAATCATCAGCGGTGGTGTTATGGCTACAGGCTGCATGGACGGCGAAAAAGTTGGTTATACAGACCTTATGGAAGCTTCAGGTCTTGTTCAGAGAGGTATTAAATCAAACGAATGGCTTGATAACCTTGAACAGAGAGCACTTCCAGGCTGCGGTGCTTGTAACCTTCTTGGTACAGCTAACTCAATGAACTTCCTTACAGAAGCTTTAGGTATGTGTCTTCCAGGTGCAACAGCTCCTGCTATGAGCGGCAGAAAACTTGCTCTTGCTAAGAGAACAGGTATGCAGATTATGGACCTTTACAAAAAAGGCATCACAGCAAAACAGATCATTACAGCAGAAGCAGTTCACAATGCACTTGTTGTTGACATGGCTATCGGCGGCAGCTCAAATACAATGCTTCACCTTGCAGCTATCTGTAACGAAGCTGGTATTCCATTTAGCTTTGATGAAGTTGAAAAAATCGCAGCTGAAACACCACACCTTGTTAAACTTAAACCAGCTGGTATCCACTACCCAGCAGACTTTGACAACGCTGGTGGCGTAACAGGTCTTATGGCTAGACTTAAAGACTATGGCTATCTTAAAGACAACATGACAGTTACAGGTAAAACTGTATTTGAAAATATTGCAAATGCTGCAGTTCTTGATGACGAAGTTATCAAAACAAAAGAAACAGCTTACTCACTTACAGGCGGTCTTAAGATCCTCTATGGTAACCTTGCTAAAGAAGGTGCTGTATGTAAGAAAGCAGGCGTTGAAAAATCAATGCTTAAACACAGAGGTCCTGCAAGAGTATTTGATCAGGAAGAACCAGCTGTTAAGGCTATCTATGGCGGCGAAATCAAACCTGGCGATGTTGTTGTTATCAGATACGAAGGCCCTAAAGGTGGCCCAGGTATGAGAGAAATGCTTACACCTACATCAGCTATTATCGGTATGGGTCTTGGCGAAAGCGTTGCTCTTATTACAGACGGACGTTTCTCAGGTGCTACACGTGGTGCAGCTATTGGTCACGTTTCTCCAGAAGCAGCAGAAGGCGGTCTTATCGCATTTGTTAAAGATGGCGATATGATTGATATCGATATCGAAGGCGGCGTAGTAACACTTGATGTTCCTGAAGAAGAAATCGAAAAGAGAAAAATCGGTTGGGAACCTCATAAACCACCTGTAAAACCAGGCAGCTACCTTGACAGATATTCAAAACTTGTATCTTCAGCTATGGCTGGTGCAGTTTTCAAAAGATAATTAATTAGGGTGTCGGCTTTGCCGACACCTAATAACGTCAAAAAATTTATTTTTTAAATTTTAGATACAGCTGAAAGGTAAAGGGAAACGAAGAGTTTCCCTTTTTTTATCCGCAGACGGAATTGAATTCCGTCGAGGAAAACAGCAGGTTTCAAGGCACTTTGTGCTGATGGAACCTGTCTGTTTATTCCTCTGTTTATTTTCGTCAAAATCCTGATTTTGACGAGAGGGTGTCGGCAAAACCGACACCCTTTTTTATATTTTGTGTTTGAATATATGTTTTTGTGTGATAGATTATATTTATAAACATAAAAAAAGAGGTGTTTTTAAATGGAGATAAATATAGGCTGCGTAAACTGTGGAGTAAAGGCTTGCGAACACAAAACAGAGGAAAAATATCCGCCATTTTGTCCAACAAAAAATATGGATAATACTGTTTTTAATAAGGCTGATAATGCTTATGAAAACGACGAAGATTTAAAAATAGCCTATACATCAGCAGTTTTGGAAGGTCAGTTTTACGGTAAGCTTACAAGAGCAGAAGAAATAATAGTATTTGCTAAAAGAATGGGCTATAAAAAAATAGGCATAGCCAACTGTGTAGGTCTTTTAAGTGAAGCAAGAATATTTGCAAAAGCCCTTGAGAAAAACGGTCTTGAGCCTGTAATGGTATCATGTAAGGTAGGGGCTGTTGATAAAAGTCGCATAGGCGTTGAAAATGAAAATAAGCTTAATAAAGGCTGTGAACACGAGTCAATGTGTAACCCAATTCTTCAGGCAGAGTTTATGAATAGCCAAAACACAGACATGAACGTAATAATAGGTCTTTGCGTAGGCCATGACAGCCTTTTTATTAAACATAGTGATGCTATTATAACAACACTTGTAACAAAGGATAGAGTTCTTGCCCATAACCCAGTAGCAGCTCTTTATACCAGTTCATCATACTATAAGAGAATACTTGAAGATAATGTTCCTGAGTAAAAAAATGTATGATGATTTGCGTAAAAAAATAAATGTATTTTTACAAAAGTGATGAAAAAATACATTTGTTTGTGTAGGGAGTACAAAAAATGACTCCATTTTGTGTATTATTTTTGTAATGGCGTATATTGACACAAAATCATATTTGATGTAGGCTTTTTATTAACAGCAAAAGTACAGTTGAAGTTTACAGGAAAGAGGTTTTTATAAACCCACCGAAGGAGCGAAACTCTCAGGGGCTTTTAAAGCGAGGACTGTAAATGGATTGTAACTCTGGAGAATCCTGACTATTTGTGCAGGTGCCGAAGGTGCAAAATAGGTAATTTGACTTATTAATCTCTCAGGCAAAAGGACAGAGAATTTATAAGCCGCTATTGGTTTTTTCCATAGGCGAAATTTAATGTCACTTATTGCGAATTCAGAGAGGAATTTACATCTGGGTTCGCTTTTTTTGTTTGCTGGAATAATATGAAAATAGAAAAGGTGGTAAAAAAACATGTGGGAAACAATTAATAACGCTCTTGTAACTATTGATAACTATGTTTGGGGCGTACCGCTTATGGTGCTTATTATGTGCGGCGGTATACTTCTTACAGTAAGGGTTGGACTTCTTCAGGTAAGAAAGCTTCCTTTGGCATTAAAATGGATGTTCCAAAACGAAGAAGAAGGTCATGGTGAAATTTCATCATTTGCCGCTCTTTGTACAGCCCTTTCTGCCACAATAGGTACAGGTAATATTGTAGGCGTTGCAACAGCCGTATGCGCAGGCGGTCCTGGTGCTCTTTTCTGGATGATAGTTGCTGCATTTTTAGGTATGGCAACAAAGTATTCAGAAGGTCTTTTAGCTGTTAAATACAGAATAGTAGACGAAAATAACCACAGCCTTGGTGGTCCTTTCTACTATATTGAAAGAGGTATGGGTAAAAACTGGAGCTGGCTTGCTAAAATATTCGCATTTTTTGGCGTTTGTGTAGGTCTTTTTGGTATTGGTACATTCTCTCAGGTAAACGGTATATCATCAGCCATAAATAACTTCTTTGACCCTAACATGGCTTATACTGTTACTGTTCCATATATTGGTACATATTCAATATTTGTTGTTATTTCATCTTTAATACTTGCTGTTTGTGTAGCACTTGTTCTTATAGGTGGTATACAGAGAATTTCAAGCGTATCACAGATTATAGTGCCTTTCATGGCAGTAATTTATATTGTTTTCAGTGTATGCCTTATTATATTTAATATAACAAAGGTTCCAGGAGCTATTGTTACTATTGTTGAAGCTGCTTTCTCACCTGAAGCTATTACAGGTGGTGCTGTAGGTTCATTCCTTGTAGCTATGCAGAAGGGTGTTTCAAGAGGTATATTCTCAAATGAAGCTGGTCTTGGTTCTGCTCCTATTGCAGCAGCTGCTGCTCAGACAAAAGAGCCTGTTAGACAGGGTCTTGTTTCAATGACAGGTACATTTATAGACACTATTGTAATCTGTACTATGACAGGTCTTGCAATTGTAATTACAGGTGCTTGGCAGGTAGAAGGCATTGAAGGTGTTCAGGTAACTACATACGCTTTCCAGAATGGTCTTCCCTTTAATAATACAGTAACAGCATTTATACTTATGATTTGTCTTGTGTTCTTTGCTTTTACAACAATACTTGGCTGGGACTACTACTCAGAAAGATGCCTTGAATACCTTACAAGAGGTAACAATAAAGTTGTAATGACATATAGATGGCTTTACATATTAGCTGTATTTATTGGACCATACATGACAGTATCTGCTGTTTGGACAATAGCCGACATATTTAATGGTCTTATGGCTATTCCTAACATGATTGCTCTTTTCGCTTTAAACGGTGTTGTAGCAAAAGAAACAAAGGATTTCTTTAAAAGATATAAAAAAGAACAGGAAGCTGTTGCTTTAAAAGAATCAAAAATTACAGAATAAATCTTTTTAAAATTAAGTAACCCGAGTATAATATCTATACTTGGGTTATTTTTTTGTTTTAAAATAAAAAAGGTGGAGATTAATATGAAGTTTAAAAATATATTTGCTTTAACTGCTGCATTTGTATCTATTTTTGGTGTGACAGCCTTTGCAGATACTGTTATTTCATGCCCTATAGACAGCAGACCTGTAAGTAATGAGTATTTAGCAGATTTGGTTGAAGAAAATGGAGATACTTTTATTTCCGTTGATGAAAAGTATCTTGATAAATTTTACGGCAGTGGAGAAAATGGCAGCTTTGCAGATAGTGAGGCTGTACGTGATGAAATACTTAAAGCTGTAAAAGAAAATAACAGAGAAGACACAACAGTAATTATAAATTCTTCTTCATACTTTACAGGCGGTCTTATAGGCAGCAGACGCAGCGAAAATTATATGGATACACAAAAAGCCATAGACCATATGTTTAATTTAATAGATACATATAAAAACCCAACATACTATGTAAATGCCGTAATGCCAAGGAACTTGCCTGAATCAAGAGGCGGTGCATATTGGCCAGATGAAGAAAAAATAAAAGGCATTTCATGGTTTTATTTAAAATATAATGACGATGAAAATGCTTTAAAATATAGCCTTGTAACTCCTAGTCAGTTTTTAATGGAATATGGCTATGTAATGGGCAAAAAAACAGAGCTTGGCACTAAAAGTCTTTCAAAATGGGAACAGGAATTTTTAAATTATGTAGATGAAAACTACATGAAAAACTCCAACTACAGACCATATATTGAAAACTATAAAAGTATATTTGATAACGCATCACTGCTTCTTGAAACATTTATAAGATGGCAAAGAGCAGGCAGAATAGAAGAAGTAATAATAGGTAATGACGACTTGCAGCTTCCAGAAAGTATTTCTTATTTTGCCGGTAAAGGTGAGAATTGGGTACAGAGCGAAAACGGCTCTCCAATTAAATATAGCTTTTCAAGAACAGCCATGAAATACGGCTCTGATAGTGCAGAAGGCAGGGTTAAAAAAGCCTATGGCAGCGAAGAACTGGAAAAGGCATTAAAGGGCGAAAGCCAGAACATAAACTTCCTTTATGGTATGGACGAAATACCGCAAATGATATATGCCAGAAGCGTTGCAAAGAGAAATGGCAAAAGTGCAAATATTATAATGCATACTCCTAAAGGCGGTGTAACAGGTGAGTTTGACATAGTAACACCTGAAAAGCTTTCAAAGTATTATGCTTCATTTATAAGTGCTGGACTTCCTAAAACAGCAGAAACAATTGATATATTTGTGTATGACTACGAAAAAGGCAGCAAAGAAGCTGCTAATAAAACAGAAAATGAAATATATTCACTAATCAAAGAAAACAAAAAAACGGGTCTTATAGAGCTTTATAATAATGAGGCTCTTTATGGTGAAAACTATTTATTTGACAGCATACTTGAAAATACAGTTAAAAATAAAGACGGCAGCAAATTTAGTGATATGAGCGTATTTTGTGCATGGAACACCAATGCCAACGCCATTGGTATAGGTCTTTCAATGGCACAGATAGATATTTTGGCAGACAAAACAGAAATTCATGCCCAAAAATCAACAGAAAATTTAATCCGTCATATTATAGAGGACGGTATATATTTTGCAGATGTAAGGCAGACTTTAACTAAAGAAAATTATCAACCTAAAGAAGGGGAAAATATTACAAGCAGCCTTTTAATTGAAAAAGCTGGAGCAAAAAAAATTCCACCTTTATTTGAAGGCAGAATTTATGACGGATACAAAATAGAAAATATAGAAGTTACAAATATGTCTTTCCCATGGCTTAGACTTTTTGACTGCTATGTTGATGTAAGCTCAGAGGCAAAAGAGGCTATTTAAATTTCTTTTTCTTCTAAAAATGATGTGTATTTAAGTGCAATCCATTTAGCAGCAGCATCAAGACCATCTTCGGAAAACTCAAAAAGCTCTTTTTCTTTGTTTTCGCATATTTCAAAACATCCGCCTGTGTATGTGTAGACAACAAATGAGTTGTTTTCTTTGTCTACTTCTATGCGGTAGTTAAATATGTTGCCAAGAGAGCCTGTAAAAAAATTTCCTTGTGTAAAATAGTAGAAATTTGTATAGTGTTTTATGCTTTCATAGGGTGAATTAAACATTTATTTCCCTCCTTAATACGGTATACCATTATTACATTATAAAAAATGTATGTATTTTTTTCAATTACAACTATAAAAGAGTATATATGCCCAAGTAATATAAGTTTTAAATTTATTTTAAGACAGTTGATAAATTTTGACGTAAGTATTATTATATATAATAAATATTAAATGATAATTATTATTGCTAAAGCCAAAGGTGGTTGAACATACATGAAATTAAGACAGGCAAAATATTCCGACAAAGCTCAGTTCAGACAGCTTTGGGATATGTGCTTTACAGATAGCATGAATTTTAGAGATTGGTTTTTTAAAAACAGATTTATACCTGCATATTCCGTATGTATGGAAGAAGACGGCAAAATAGTTTCCGAAGCACAGTCTATTCCATATAATGTTAAAATAAGAGATGCTGTGCTTTACGGCACAATGATGGTTGGGGCATGTACTCATCCTGAATATACAAGAAGAGGGTACATGAAGGAAATATATAAATATTATATGAACTGTATGTATAAAGCAGGAGTAGCTGTGTGCGTTCATACTCCGGCAGTATTAAGAACATACTTTTATGTAGGTCACTATCCTGTAAGTGATACATGCTTTATTGAAACAGAAAAAAGCAGTGGCATAAAATGCCCTGAATATAAAGAAATTGATATGGTTCAGGAAGAAAGTTTTATTATGGAGCTATACATGAAGGCTGCTTCAAAATACAGCGGCATTATATACCGCTCACTTGCTGATATGCGTCTTAAATGTGCCGATTATATGGCAGATGGCGGCAAATGCATAGGTATTTATGATGCTCAAGACACACTCAAGGCTTATGCCGTATATTATGAAACAGAGGATATGGTATATGCAGAAGAAGTTATGGCTGATAGCGATGAAATGTGGCAGGGCATAACAGAGGCTGTTATAAATTTAGGAAAAGGCAAAAAAGTAACAGTTAAGCTGCCTCCTGACTGCAAGGCAGAGGTGGAAGGCACTGAAAAAACAACTGTACCACGTAATGTATGCGGTATAGCTAATGTTTCAGCAGTTTTAAAAGCCGTAGGAAAGGGACTTCATAACACAATACTTGTTACAGACGAAATTATAGAAGAAAATAACGGCGTTTTTGATTTGTGCGGAAATAAAACTGATAGAAAGCCACAAATAGAAATGCCTGTATACCGTCTTTGCCAGTGGATTTATGGCTACAGAAGCCTTGAAGAAATGGCAGAAAATGACGAAATAAAAGTAAATGACATGGAGGCAATGCGTATTCTTGATGAAAAACTGCCTAAAGTGCCATGTCATATTGTTGACGAATACTAAATGAGAGGTTTTAATATATGATTCTTGATTTTAAACCCATTGAATTAGACTGCAAAAGTATAATAGAAAAATATACTGCTCCTTGGAACATAGAAAATGGCGAGTTTACATTTACAAATATGTTTATTTGGGGCGGTGACGGCAAAATGGAGTATGCCGAAAAAGACGGCTTTCTTTTTATAAAGCTGGACTTCCCTGGTGAAAAACTCTTTTTATGGCCACCTGTGCCTGAAAACGAAGAAAGACTTAAAGAGTATGACAAGGCTGTAAGAATAGGCGAGGAGTATCTTATAAGTAGAGGTGCTTCTGTGCTTTTCCGCTCAGTTTCAGAGCCTTTTAAAACTTGGTTTGAAACATACAGCCCAAGATATGAATTTGTGCCTAACAGAAATAACTTTGAATATGTTTACTTAAGCGAAAAAATGATAACTCTTAAGGGTAAAAAACTTCACAGCAAACGTAACTTTATAAACAGAATTAGAAATAACTACCCACAGCTTCAGTATGAAGACCTTAAGGCAGAAAATATTGACGAATGTCTTGCTCTTTATGACAGATGGACAGAGGGTCATACAGCAGAAACTATTGAAAGATTTGACGAAAAGATGTCTGTTGAAAAGGCTCTTAGAAACATGGACGCTGTTGGTCTTAAGGGTGGTCTTATAAGAATAGACGGCGTAGTTAAGGCGTTTACAGTAGGCGAAAAGAAGCTTCCAACAATGAGCCAAATTCATATTGAAAAGGCAGACAGGGATATTGACGGTCTTTATCAGATTATAAACCAGCAGTTTGCCGAAAGAAACTGTGCCGACACTATGTATATAAACCGTGAGGAAGACATGGGCGAAGAAGGCATGAGAAAGGCAAAATTAAGCTATTATCCAGATAAGATGATAGAAAAATACGATGCTTTTCTTTCTGTACCCACCAAAAGCTGCATTATAATGGACTGCGGCTGCAGTAACTTTGCAAAAGCTTAAATTAATTTAGAGATACAAAAATAATTTTTGTATCTCTTTTTTTGTTGTACATATATTTTTCATGCAAAATTCACATGGGGCTGTATAATATAATTAAAAAGAGCATAAGGAGGAACAGGATTTGTATAAGATACTTATAGTTGATGATGAAGAAAATATACGTCTTATTATAAAAAAATATGCCCTTTTTGAAGGGTACGAAACAGATGAGGCATGCGATGGCATGGAGGCTGTTGAAAAGTGCAGAAAAAACGATTACGACATTATTATAATGGATATTATGATGCCTGAGCTTGACGGTTTTTCTGCATGCAGAGAAATTAAAAAAGAAAAGGCAGATATTCCTGTTATAATGCTTTCTGCAAGAGGCGAAGAATATGACAGAATACACGGCTTTGAAATAGGCGTTGATGATTATGTTGTTAAGCCTTTTTCACCAAAGGAGCTTATAATGCGTGTTGGTGCTGTGCTTAAAAGAAGCGGCATAAAAAGCGAAAAAGAAAGCCGTGACATATACGAAAGCGACGGCATAAAGGTAGACTTTACAGGCAGAATTGTATATATAGACGGCAAAAGAGTAGACATGGCTCCAAAGGAATATGAGCTGTTTTTCTATATGGTTAAAAACAAAAATATAGCTTTAAGCCGTGAAAAACTTATAACAGAAGTTTGGGGCTATGACTTTTACGGTGATGATAGAACACTTGATACCCATATAAAAATACTTAGAAAAAGCCTTGGAGATTACAGCGGAAGAATTGTTACTTTAAGAGGGGTAGGATATCGCTTTGAAGGATAAAAAAATAGGCATTACATGGAAGCTTATAATATACATACTTTTTTTTCTTGCAGCAGGAGTACTTCTTATATACCTTTTCCATGTGTATTTTAAAAATAGCTTTTACAGCTATATAAAAGAAAATGAAATAAAAAATGTATCGTATTTTGTAGAAAGCAAGCTTAAAGAAGCTAATTTGGAAAACATATCAGATGAGATAACAGAAGATATTGGTCTTGTAAGCCACGAAAATAATACATGCATACTTGTTTATGATGAAAATGGAAATGTACTTTTAAGCTATGATATACTGCCTTTTTGTATGCTCCATAAAATGACACATTCAGACCTTAAGGCACTTTATGCCCAAACAGAGGAGCAAGGCGGAAAGGACATGTTTAAAATGGAGGTTTGGGGCTCGGCTTTTAGAGATGCTTTTTGGAGCCACGGAGCAGAAGAATATTTCGGCATACCAGGTCTTGAAATACGCCGTGAAGATATTCCAAAAGACGACAAATTCAAAGGTGTAACACCTGCTGAAAAAGGTATGGAAGTAGTTATGTTCAGCCGAATTGTAGATATAGACGGCAAAGAATATAATATTGTTTTAAATTCCCCTTCTATGCCTATGGGTGCAACAGAAGATATACTGGGCATAGAGGCTATATATGTATGTATTATACTTATTGCTTTTTCCGGTGTGCTGGCACTTGTTATGTATAAAAAAATATCACAGCCACTGGCATTTACAAATGATAAGGCACTTCTTTTGGCAAAGGGTGATTATGATGTAGAGTTTGATATGGTTGGATATAAGGAAATAGACCAGCTTAATTCAACCCTTAACTATGCCGCAAGAGAGCTTAAAAAGTCAGAGGAATTAAGGCGAGAGCTTATGGCTAATATTTCCCATGACCTTAGAACGCCTCTTACAATGATACGTGGCTGTGGAGAAATAATGCGTGATATACCTGGAGAGTGCAACGCAGAAAACATACAGATTATAATTGATGAAAGCAGACGCCTTAATGATATGGTTACAGATATACTTGACTTTTCAAAACTTCAAAGCGGTGTTGTTGGGCTGGACATAACGGAAGTTGCAATTACAAAACTTATAGAGGATGTTGTAAATGGCTATAAAAAAACATCTGAAAATATTGAAATAGAGTTTAAGTTTGATGAATATTTACACACAAAATGCGACTATATACAAATTAGCCGAGTTATGCATAATCTTATTAATAATGCAATTAATTATTCATATGAAGGCGGTATAGTTACTGTTTTGCAGCAGAAAACAGATGACGGCAAAATTCGTATAGATGTTATTGACAGGGGCAAGGGCATCGCAGAAGAGGAGATACCACTTATTTGGGAAAAATACTATAAAGTTGATAAAAACCGCAAAATGACATCAAAGGGCACAGGACTTGGTCTTTCTATAGTTAAAAATATATTTGAACTTCATAACATAAAATACGCAGTAAAGTCGAAAAAAGGCGAAGGCAGCGATTTTTATTTTTTTATGGAAAATATAGTTTCTAAAAAAATCTGAAATTTTTCTTAATATTAACAACTATTGATTAAAATAGTGTATAATAAAAATCTGGAGAATTCTTTTTAACACAAAGGAGGATTTTTATGAATAAAAGAAGAATTTTAGCATTAGTTACAAGTGCTGTAATGTCTGTAGGTGCTATGGGTACAGCTGCATATGCTGCAAACTTTGCAGATATTAATAATGTGCCTTGGGACGGTGCAAAAACATACATAAATGCTGTTGCTGATGCAGGTCTTATGGTTGGTGACTACAACGATGCAGGTCAGAAGGTGTTCAGAGCTAATGACGGTGTTACATACTGCGAAACTATGCAGCTTGCTTATGCTCTTATGAAGGACTATTCAGGTAAGGCTGTGGACAGCTCAATTGTTACAAAATACACATCTGTAATGAACGGCTATAAAATACCTACATGGGCACATCAGGCAGTTGCTTATGGTCTTGAAAACAAGGTTGTTACAATAAGCGAGATTCCGGGCTTTGTTAATTCATCAGGAGCTGCTGTAAATGCTACAAGACAGGACGTAGCAATTATTTTCGGACGTGCTCTTAGTCAGGTTGAATCTGTTAATTCAAACCCAACTCTTAAGTATAATGATGCTTCAAGTATTACAGCTGTGGCAAAGCCATATGTTGACCTTCTTTATAGACTTGGCATTATGACAGGTGATGATCTTAATAACTTTAATCCTAAAAAATCAATAAACCGTGCTGAAATGGCGGTTGTTGTTTCAAAAACAAATGATTATCTTGATGAAGAGGGTACAAGTCAGGCAGGAACATTAAGTGGTGAAATTACAAATCTTGTAAACGTAGGCAATAATACAACAATTGTTGTTACAAGCGGCAGCTCAACTATGCAGTTTACAGGTAACTCCACAACAGGCGTTCTTGACAGCAACGGTTTAAGACTTCTTATATCACAGCTTTCTGTTGGTGATGATGTACTTGTATCATATAATGGTGATGATATAGTAAGTGTGCTTGTTACAAAGTCAGCTGAAGATAGTAGTAGTAATTCAGAATATGACGTAGAAGGTACATTTGTTTCCCTTGGTTCATATACAATTAAATTAGAAGTAGACGGCAAAGAAAAGACATACGAGCTTTATGACAAGGACGAAACATACTTCAGATATGACGGCTCAGTTAAAGATTATGATAAATTTAAAGACCTTGTTTCAGAAGGCGACAAAATAGGTCTTGAATTTGACAAAAATAACTATGTAACTTATGTATACGCTACTCCTGGTGAAAGTGATTATGACAAGGAGGGATATTTTGACGATATTTCTTCATCATCAATTAAAATAAAATCATCAAAATCAGGCTCAGCAAAGACATATGACTTTGAAGATGAAGACAGCGATAATGTAAAATTCTATAAATCAAAAAGCGGTTCATCAATAGATTATGATGATTTTAAAGATTATGTAGAAGAAGACGATAAAATAGGTCTTGAGCTTAACAGCGATGATGAAGTAACAAAGGTATACATAATTGAAAGAGCTGATGATGAAGATTATGACGAAGAAGGCTATTTCTATAGCATAACTTCAGAAAAAATCCGAATAAAATCATCAAAGTCAGGTGATTATGACACATACTATTTTGAAGATGATGACAGTGATAATGTAGACTTTTATAAATCAAAGAGCGGTTCATCAGTAAGCTATTCATCATTTAAAGATTATGTAGAAGAAGATGATAAAATTGGTCTTGTATATAACAGCGATGATGAGGTAGTAAAGGTATACATAATTGAAAGAGCTGATGATGACGATGATTATGATGAAGAAGGATATTATGACAGCATTTCTTCAGAATATATTAAAATGAAATCATCAAAATCAGGCTCAGCAAAGAAATACTACTTTGAAGATGAAGACAGCGACAATGTAAAATTCTATAAGTCAAAGAATGGTTCATCAATAGACTATGATGACTTTAAGAAATATGTAGAAGAAGATGACAAGATTGGTCTTATCACAAATAGTGATGATGAGGTAACAAAGGTTTATATTTTAAGCTCTTCTTCATCAAGTGATTCTTCAAAAGGTGAGTTATACTCACTTTCATCAAGCAGACTTAGACTTAAAGGTGATGATGAATCATACGTAATAGATGACAGTGATGATATAGACGTTGACGTTGATGACGGCGATGAAAATATTGATAATTTTGATGACCTTCTTGATGCATATGATGATGACAACAAAGGCTTCTATATTACAATAGAGTATGATGATGACTATTATGTAACAGAAATAACAGGCTATATTATATCTATTGAAGATGCTGAAGTTACAAGTGTTGACAGAGATGATGAAACTATATCAATAAAAACAGAAGGCGGAAGAAGACAGACATATGATGTAGACAGTGACTGTGATTTCTCATGCGATGATTACAGTGATTCACTTAAGGGTGTAGAAGATGCTGTTGATGATGAATCAACTGTTTATGCTGATATGGAATTTGACAAAAACGGAAAAGTTACAAAAATAAATCTTGATTATTAATTAAAAAAGCTGTACCGAATTTTTCGGTACAGCTTTTTGTAAACAAAAAAGGCACTTATAAAAAAGTGCCTTTAATATTATTCTGCTCTGTCCATAACACTTGCCCAGCTAAGGCTTGCGGTATCAACGGCTTCTATAGCCTTGTCTCTATCTTTAAGCTCTATGGCTTCAAGCATAAGAGAGTGTGACTCTTCTGCATTGGCACCTTTTTTCTCTGTGCTGTGTATGTATTTTAAAGATGGCCATAAAAAGTCTATCATACAGCCGTAAATTCTTTCAAGCAAAAGATTTTTTGAAGCCCTTGCAAGCGTTTTATGAAATTCCATATCGTTTGAAGCAAGTTCTTCAGTTGTCGCATCAGGGTTTGCTTTTAACTCTTTTAACTGTTCAATGTTTTGGGCAAGTATCTTGCGGTCTTCTTCATTTTCGTCGTAATGAGCTATTACCATTTCAAGAATATCTCTTTCCATAAGCTTTCTAAACTCAACAAACTGGTTCATGTCTGGATTTGCAGCTAAAAAGCTAAATATGAATGAATCAGCCATTTTGTTATTCATTCTGTCGGAAATGTATGTTCCGCTACCAACCTTAACTTCTATTATACCAAAAGCAGAAAGTATCTTCATGGCTTCTCTAACAGAGCCACGGCTTACTTCAAGACCCTGAGCTATTTCAAGCTCTGTTGGAAGTTTATCTCCTGGCTTAAGTTTTTTATCTAATATAAGAGATTTTATGCTGTTTACAACAATATCAACAGCAGATTCCTTTTTTCTTGGTTCAAATGAATTTGTCATAAAAAGTACTTAACCCCCTTTATATTAATTTAATTTAAAAACAATATCATCCTCATTCAATTCTACATTAATGATTGTAGGTTGTCAAATAAACAGACAAAAAACATATGACAATTATACATTAAATATAATTATTAGTAGCTTTGTAAAATCAATTTAATATATATTGATTAAAAAGTAATACATTTTATGGGTATTTTGTGTTGACATAATGATATGTATAGGAGTTTGTATAAATAAGCAAAAAAGGAGATGAATTTGTCTGATAATTTCGGTTAAAACAACTTAAGTTCGTCTATGGCGAAAAGTAAGTTGTCAGATGTTAAATTTTTTTGTGAATGATGATGTAATACTAAACTATTTTATTGTGGAATTTAAATAAATTATTTTCTATATACATTGCACATAAATCGTTTTTTCATAAGCCGCAATGTTGTTAAAAAAAACTCAATTATTGACACTTTTTAGGTATAATATATAATTAAATTGTGGCTGAATTAAAGAATATTAATAATTCTATTATTAGGTTTTTTAAATTTAGTGCAGAAAAAAAGAGTGGGAGATGACGGAAATGAATTTTGATTTTTCTTATGTGGACATTGCCTTTAAAAACGGCAAGGTAATTACCGTAAACGAAAAAGATGATATTTGTGAAGCGGTAGCAATTAAGGGTAACAAAATTGTATTTGTTGGTTCTAATGAAGATCTTGAAAAAATTATTGATGACAAAACAAAAGTCTATGACCTTAAAGGCAGAACACTTATGCCAGGTATGATTGATACTCATATCCATCCTTTCCTTATAGGTCTTTTAGGAACAGATCCTGATTCACCTATGATTAGCCTTTTTGGCGACAGAATAAAATCTATAGCAGACATAAAAAACGAAATAGACAAAGTTCTTGCTATTAAAAAGCCAGGGGAATGGGTTTCAATGTGGGGTTATGAAGCTCCAAACCTTGCTGAAAAGAGAGACCCTACTATTGAAGAACTTGATGCATTTGCACCTGAAAATCCTGTTCAGTGTATGGAAGGCAGCGGACATAAATCAATGTTTAACTCTAAAGCCCTTGAAATAATAGGTCTTTATACAGCTGAAGATGCTAAAAAATATCCAGAAGGCGATGTTGAAGTTAAAGACGGAAAGCTTACAGGTATGCTTTATGGTGTAACACTTTTCCTTCTTTGGAGCAAGGTTGATTATAGCCCAGCAGCAATGGAAAAAGCGGCATTATATTCCAGTGACTTATTTGTAAAGGCTGGTCTTACCTCTATTCATGACATGGGAGCCTGTGACAAGCCTTCATATCACGCTATGCAAAAACTTTGCAGAGAAAGAAAGTTTAAACCACGTGTTTATATGGCTCTTCACAGTATTTATGGAAAGCCTTTCTCAAAAGAAGACAATGCTCATTACCTTGCTCTTGGACTTATGCCAGGTCTTGGAGATGAATATTTCAAAATTGGTTCAAATAAATTTATGATTGACGGCGGTTCAAGCGGTCCATCATGCTACACAAGAGAACCTTATGACCATGACCCAACACTTCACAGAGAAACAGCTTGGACTAAAGACGAAGTTGCAGATTATATAAAATTTATTAATGATGCAGAAGGTCAGGCAACAGCTCATGCCATTGGTGACGGTGCTGTTGAATGGATGGTAGAAGGCTATGAAAAAGCATTTGAAACTAACCCAAGACCAGACCTCAGACATAGAATTGAGCACTGTACACTTACAGATCAGGATTTAATTGACAGAATGGCAAAAATGAATATCTGCCCATCTGTAAATGCAGGTATTGTTGCTAAAAACGGCGGTAACTATGAAAGATTTTACGGCAAGAGAAACGACTACTTTGGTGCATTAAAGAGCATGATTGATGCAGGCATGAAACCATCACTCCAAAGCGACGCTCCATCTGGTCCATTTGGTATTGAATGCCTTGACGGCGCAGTTAACCGTTATGACCGTGTAAGAAACGTACAGTGCAACCAGAAACAGTGCGTATCAGTTCTTGAAGGCATCAGAATTGCAACTCTTTACGGCGCATACGGCGCATACGAAGAAAATATCAAAGGCAGCCTTGAAGTTGGCAAACTTGCAGATATGATTGTTCTTTCAGATGATATTCTTTCAATTGACAAAATGGATATTATAAACCTTAAAGTAGACCTTACAATGATAGACGGTGAGGTTTGCTATGTAAGAGATGAAGCAAAGGAAAGTTTCTGATTTAAATAAAATATAAAAGAGCATTTTATGTGCTTAAATTTAAAATGCTCTTTATATATTAATTTTGGCAGTAAAGCTCAATACTGCCGGCACTTATTTTTATACTTAAATAATTTTTTAGGAGGGATTGTTTATGCAGAAAATGAGCTACAAAGAGAAATTTGTTCAAATGAACAAAGAAGCAAACGCTACATGGATTATTGCAGCCATTATAATTGCTTTCTGGTGGATCGGCGGCTTTGGCGTTTATGAAATGAGCGGCGCTGAGTGGACAATTATGGGCATGCCTGCATGGTTTATGATCAGCTGCTTCGGTTCATGGATATTATCAATAGCATTGGTAGTATTCATTGTAAAAAAGGTATTCAAGGACTTTGACCTTGATGAAGAAGATGAAAAGGGGGTAAAATAAATGGATGCTTTTTTAAGACTTTCTCCTGTATTTGTATTCTTTATTGTACTTTTGGGCATGGGCTTTTACATTCAGAAGACATCATCTGACGCAAAGGCTGCTAACTTCTCAAAAGAATACTTCATCGGCGGCAGAAGCCTTGGCGGTTTCGTTCTTGCCATGACTCTTGTTGCTACATACTCATCTG
>CALWHO010000206.1 GCA_944380405.1 uncultured Lachnospiraceae bacterium | reverse complement strand
AAGAATATCCATTAATAAACTTGCAGCCATGAGTGATGTTAAACAGTCAACACTGGATAATATTATGCGTGGCATTACAAAAAATCCCGGAGTTAAAACAATTCACAAAATAGCCATTGCATTTAATATGACTTTAGCTGAATTTCTGGACTTTGATGAATTAAACAAATATTCATTTGACGAAGATAATGATGATTAAAAAAGGAGATACCCCAAACCAAATGGGGTATCTCTTTTTTTCGGACTTTAAATTTTTGACGGTTTTTATAAAATTATTTTTCAATTCCTCTTATAAGGTTTACCATTTCAATGGCACCAAGAGCACAGTCATAGCCCTTATTGCCTGCCTTTGTGCCTGCTCTTTCTATTGCCTGCTCAATATTTTCTGTTGTTACAACGCCAAACATAACAGGTATACCACTTTCAAGACCTACATGGGCAATACCCTTTGAAACTTCGTTACACACATAATCGTAGTGGCTTGTAGCACCTCTTATAACTGCACCAAGGCATATTACAGCGTCATACTTACCGCTTTTAGCCATTTTTCCGGCAATAAGAGGTATTTCAAAAGCGCCTGGAACCCAGGCAACTTCTATATCATCATCTTCAACACCGTGACGGCTAAGACCATCAACAGCACCTGATAAAAGCTTTGATACTATAAACTCATTAAATCTTGCACAAACAATGCCTACTCTTATTTTATCGCTTACTAAACTTCCTTCGTAAATTTTCATGTCTTTATGTCCTCCTTAAAATTTTTAATTACATGTGAAGAATATGTCCCATTTTTTCTTTCTTTGTCTTCATATAAAAATCTGCCTGATGCATATGTTCTGGCTCAATAGGCACTCTTTCAACTATTTCAATGCCGTAGTCCTCAAGACCGTCTATTTTTTTAGGGTTATTTGTCATAAGTCTAAGCTTTTTCATGCCCAAGTCTTTTATAATCTGAGCACCCATACTGTAATCTCTAAGGTCTGGAGCAAAGCCAAGAGCCACATTTGCCTCAACTGTATCCATGCCTTCGTCCTGAAGCTTATAAGCCTTAAGCTTATTTATAAGACCTATGCCTCTGCCTTCCTGACGAAGATATACAATAGCTCCTCTGCCTTCTTTTGCAATCATTTTCATTGCTGTATGAAGCTGGTCGCCACAGTCGCATTTTGCAGAAGCAAAAACATCACCTGTAAGGCATTCGCTATGTACTCTTATAAGCACTGGATTTCCGTCTGCTACATCGCCCATTGTAAGAGCCACATGATGCTCCCCTGTTTTCTGGCTTTCAAAGCCGAATATTTCAAAATCGCCATATCTTGTTGGAAGCTTAGCTTCTACAACTCTTTCAATAGTTCTTTCGTTTTTACGTCTATAGCTTTGAATATCCTTTATAGTTGTAAACTTAAGGCCGTGTTTTTTAGCAAACTCTATAAGTTCTGTTTTTCTCATCATAGTACCATCAGGTGCCATAATTTCGCAGCAAAGACCAATTTCCTTAAGTCCTGCAAGGCGGCAAAGGTCTACTGTTGCCTCTGTATGTCCGTTTCTTTGAAGAACTCCGCCTGGTTTTGCTTCAAGAGGAAACATATGTCCAGGTCTCCTGAAGTCCTCTGGCTTTACACCGTCTTCAACGCATTTTAAAGCTGTTATGGAGCGTTCATAAGCAGAAATACCTGTTGTTGTATCAATGTGGTCTATGGACACTGTAAAGGCTGTTGAATGGTTATCTGTGTTTTCTGCAACCATCTGATTAAGACCAAGTTTTCTTGTATATTCGCTGCTCATAGGCATACATATAAGACCCTTTGCTTCGCAAGCCATAAAGTTTACGTTTTCCTGTGTAGCAAACTGCGCTGCACAAATAAGGTCACCCTCATTTTCTCTGTCTGGGTCGTCTGTGCAAACTATTATTTTGCCGTTTCTAAGGTCCTCAAGGACTTCCTCAACTGAATTAAACTGAAAATCTTTTGTCATTTTTAATTCCTCCTATGATGAAAATATTAAAATCCGTGTTTGGCTAAAAAATCCATTGTAATATTGCTTTTTTGTTTTGTATCTTCTGCTTTTGAAAAGCTCATAAGCCTTTCAACGTACTTGCCTATTATGTCATTTTCAAGGTTTACTTTTTCGCCTATTTTTTTCTGTAAAAGTGTTGTATTGCTACCTGTATGAGGTATAAGTGACACCTTGAAATATTTGTCTGTAATCTCTGCCACAGTAAGGCTTATGCCGTCTATGGCTATGGAGCCTTTTTCAACAATAAGACGCATAATGCTTTCGCCAGCTTCTATTGTTACCCATGTGGCTATGGCATCTTTTTTAATGTCTGTTATTACTCCTGTGCCGTCTATATGCCCCGAAACTATATGCCCCCCAAACCTGCCATTTGCTGCCATGGCTCTTTCAAGGTTTACGCTGCTGCCCTTTGTAAGAAGTGAAAGTGAGCTTCTGTTAAGTGTTTCGTGCATTACATCTGCTGTAAAAAAGCCTTTGCCAAATGTTGTTACTGTAAGGCAGACACCGTTTACGGCTATGCTGTCACCAAGGGACACATCTTCAAGTACCTTTTCAGCCTTTATTTTAAGCTCTGCCCAATCCTTTGATTTTTTTATTTCCGCTACCTGACCTACTTCCTCAACTATCCCTGTAAACAAATGTCACACCTCCTTTTCGTATTCCAAAAGTATATCATCATCTATAAATTTAATGCTGGTTCTTTTAAACTTAAAACCCTCGTCGGGAGTTAAGACTCCCTTGCCGCCCACAGGTGTTTTTCCATTGCCGCCCAGTATTTTAGGTGACATATATACCATTACTTTATTTACTACGCCTTCTGAAAGCACAGCATAGTTAAGCTCTGAACCGCCCTCCAAAAGCACCGAGTCAACAGCCATTTCTCCAAGGGATTCCATAAGAAACTTAATATCAACCTTTCCGTTTTTTTCAGGTGTATGGATTATATTTACACCCTTTTCTTTTAAGGCAGTTTCTTTTTCTTTATTTTCATAGCAGCAGGCAACTATTGTTTTTATTTCCTTTGCCGTTGAAACTATATTTGACTCAAGAGGTATTTTTAAATGTGAGTCGCATATTATTCTTACAGGATTTCGACCGCCCTCTATACGGCAGTTAAGGCGTGGATTATCTTTTAAAACTGTGCCTATGCCCACCATAATTCCTGTAAGGCTATGGCGTAAATACTGAACATTTTCCCTTGATTTTTCGCCTGTTATCCATTTACTTTCCCCATTTTCACAGGCTATTTTGCCGTCCATTGTCATGGCGTATTTCATAACAACATAAGGCGTTTTTGTTGTTATGTAGTGGAAAAAAACTTTATTTATTTCGTCACACTTATCTTTAAGTACATTTTCAACAACCTCTATGCCGTTTTGTCTTAAAATCTCAATGCCCTTTCCTGCCACAAGTGGGTTTGGGTCACTGCTGCCAACAAATACTCTTTTTATACCGCTATTTATAATTGCTTCTGTACAAGGCGGCTGTTTTCCGTGGTGACAGCATGGCTCTAATGTTACATACATATCAGCACCTGTTACGTCTTTTTCAGCCCTTGAAAGAGCATCTCTTTCAGCATGTAGGCTGCCGTATTTTCTGTGATAGCCTTCTGATATTATTTCGCCATTTTTAACAATTACAGCACCCACAAGAGGGTTTGGATTAACTGAACCAGTGCCTTTTAAAGCAAGCTCTATGGCTCTAAGCATATATTTTTCTTCCACTTACTATCATCTCCAAAAAAATAAGCCCCGTAAAATTACGGGGCAAAACATTATCGTCAAAATTAGAATTTTGACGAGCAAGACAGAAGAATAAACAAACCAGTTCCAGCGGCATAAAATGCCTTGAAACTCGTTGTTTTCCTCGACGGAAATCGATGACCTCTGCGGATTTCATTTGGAAACTTAGTACCGCCAAGACGGGCGGACAGCCACTTGTGGCTGGAGTTTGCGCAAGCAAACTTACTGACTAGTTGTTTTCCAAACCTTTCAGCTGTATATAAAACTCATACACAACTTAAAGCCCCATATTTCTACGGGGCTAAAAGTTTAATAAATCAAACATATTTGAAAAACACTTCAAAAACGCCTTTTTGAAAGGCTACAAAAAAACTCCGAGAAATAAATTCTCGGAGCAGCATTTACAAATACATCAAAAACACACAGGCAATAAAAACATGCCTAAATGCATTTTTAAAAAATCTTCTCTCATCCAGACTATACTGTCGGCTTGGGAATTACACCCAATCATGCCCAATAAAGGCTCGCAGGCTATACTGCCGGTAGGGAATTACACCCTGCCCCGAAGACGTACTATTTAATTTACATGCTAATATTAGCACTATACAAAACATAAATCAAGTATTTTTATAAATTTATATTTTGTAAATTTATGCATTTTACTGTATAAGTGCAAACTGAATTATAAATAAAACAGTAAGAAGATAAGTATATTTTGATATTTGTTTCGCCTTACCGCTAAAGAGCATAACAAGTGTATAGCTTGTAAGACCAAGGGCTATACCTGATACAAGGCTATAGGTAAGAGGCATCATAACCATTGTTAAGAATGCCGGCAGTGCCTGCTCTATATCCTGGAAATTAATATACTTAACAACATTCATCATAAATATACCGGACATTATAAGTGTTGTTGCTGTAGCTGCCGAAGGTATTGACGCTGCAAAAGGCGCAATAAATATTGTAAGCAGGAAGCAAAAGCCTGATACTACACCAGCAAGACCTGTTCTGCCGCCTTCAATAACAGTTGCCGTGCTTTCCACATAGGTTGAAACATTTGTAACACCTAAAAGAGCACCTACAGATGTTGTTACAGAGTCAGCTTTAAGTACTTTTTGAAATTTTTCTTCCATAGTGCCTTCTTTGCTAAGACGTATAATGTGGTCTGTAGCAAATATAGTACCCATACTTTCAAATATATCCATAACGCAAAGTGTAAGGACAATTACAAATACTGACACAATTGCACCTGGAAGACCAAAAGCCTTATGTGGCTCAAAAAGTCCTGCAAAGTCTGGTCTTAAAGCAGTTTTAAGTATTTCAAATGTTGTTGAAATATCCATATCAACAGTTGAAAGATGGAAAAGCCCAAGGGGCACAGCAAGTATAATACAAACTATTTTTCCTATGAATATTGCTCCGTGTATATGTCTTATATGCAAAAGAGCAATAAGTATTATACCAAAAAGGCACAAAAGAGCACTTTTAGCGTCATATGTCATTTTTGAAAGGCTTACAAGCTGAACAAGGTTTGAAGTATTTGCAACTACAAGATGAGCCTTCTGCATACCCATAAATGCAATAAATATACCTATACCAGCTGTTACGGAAAACTTAATATTTGTAGGTATGGCATTTTGTATTTTTCGTTCCATACCCATAACATTCATAATATAAAAAGCAATACCGCTTAAAAATATAGCCGCCAGAGCTTCATTATATGTGTAGCCCATTTTAATACAAATACTGTATGCCACAAATGTGCTTATTGAAAGGCTTGGGCCCTGTGCAAAAGGCAGATTTGTGGTAATTGCCAGCACAAGAGAGCCTATAAAGGCAGCTATACAGCACATGGCAGTAAGAGCTGTAAGTACCTCCCCTGCTGTAAAGCCGCAAGAAAGAACGTTATTTGCCAAAAGCTCGCCATCTGATGTAAAAGCACCAGGAAAAGCATTCATAAGTGTATTAGGTACAAGAAAAAGTATATAAACCATTGTAAAGTACGCCGTAAGACCTGAAATTACTTCTGTTTTTATACTTGAACCATCCTTTGTAACGTGAAAAAATTCATCAATTCGTGCTAAAATCAGTATCCCCTCCAAAATATTTTCCAATATATGTAAACATAAACCCGTTAGCATAATAATAGCATCTTGTTAATAACCTATCAATATTAAAAGTAATATAGAAATTCCGTAATTATATGTAAAAATACTACAAAGTAGGACATCAGACAAATTTTATATATTGCAACATATTGAATATATATACATTTATATGTATTTATTTATTAAATATATATTAAAAAATTTATTATCTTTTTCGTTATGAAATAGTTTTAACAATATAAACCCTATATATATACTATATTATTGTTTATATATAATATTTTTAAACAGCATGCCATAAAAAAAGAGCGGATAAAACCGCTCTTTTTTTATTGTTATTTAAGTTTTTCGCTATATAAAGGCTTATATATTAGCTTACTGCCCTTTCTAACGCTTTCCATAAGAGTTATTTTTTCTGCCTTAAATGTAATAGGCTCTTTAAATGAATACTCCTTAACGCTGTCATATGAGGATTTAAGGGCTACTTCTCTGCCTATTGTAATATGAGGTGTAAATTTCTGTCTTTCTTTTGAAAAACCCTGACGCATAAGGTTTTTTTCAAGGTTTGAATAAAGTATATCAAGTGATTTATTTTTTTCTACTCCTACCCATACGATACTTTTGTCGCCTCTTGGGAAGAAACCAAGACAGTTAAGAGTTATATCAAAGTCCCTTGTGCGTATGGCAGTTTCTCTTACAGCTTCTGCAAGGCTTTCTACGCCATATTCGTCTACTTCGCCTATAAACCTAAGTGTTATATGAAAGTTATCTTCCGGTGTAAAGTTACCCTTTGAGCTTTTTTCAGTTACTCTTTTTTGTATATCGGAGATATATTTTTTTACTTCTTTTTTAAATTCTATAGCTATAAATGTTCTCACATTATCACCCATTTCAAAAACAACCCCAAAATAGGGGTTGTTTTATGATTATATTATTTAACTAAGCTTAAAGCTGTTTCTACTACGTTTTCAACTGTAAAGCCAAATTCTTTGAAAAGTATTCCGGCAGGTGCGCTTTCGCCATAGCCTGTCATTGAAATAACCTTTCCGTCAAGGCCTACATATTTATACCAGCCAAAGTCTGAAGCTGCTTCTACGGCAACTCTTTCTCTAACATTCTTTGGAAGTACGCTTTCTTTATACTCATCTGACTGTTCTTCAAACACTTCCCATGAAGGCATGCTTATAACTCTTGCTTTAATGCCTTTTTCTGCAAGTACGTCATAAGCTTTATATATAAGCTCTACTTCTGAGCCTGTTGCCATAAGTATTACATCAGGTGTGCCTTCGCTATCTTTAAGTATATATGCACCCTTTAAAGCACCCTTACCTGTTTCTTTAAGAAGTGGAAGGTTCTGTCTTGAAAGTATAAGAGCTGTTGGGCTTGTCTTTCTTGTAAGAGCAAGATACCAAGCTGCTGCTGTTTCGTTTGTGTCACATGGACGGATTACTGTGTAGTTTGGCATGCTTCTAAGAGCTGCAAGGTGTTCAATAGGCTGATGTGTAGGGCCGTCTTCACCAACACCAATTGAGTCATGTGTAAATATGCTTACAACTGGAAGACCCATAAGAGCTGAAAGACGAAGGCCTGCCTTCATGTAATCACTGAATACAAAGAAGCCTGCAATATATGGTCTTAAACCGCCGTGAAGTGCAAGTGAGTTTGCAATAACTGTCATGGCAAATTCACGAACACCAAAATGTATATTTGAGCCAGCTGGGTTTTCTTTTGAGTAATATTCTCTGTCTTTCATAACAGACTTATTTGATGGGCCAAGGTCTGCTGAACCACCAAAGAGGTTTGGAATAACTTTTGAAAGCTTATTAAGAACTTTTTCTGATGAAGCTCTTGTAGCAATATCGCCTTCATATGTCCAGAAGTCTTCATCATTAAGAAGGTCTACTGGAAGCTCATCACTGTGCCATACTCTCCATTTTTCTGCCATTTCTGGGTATTTTTCGCTATATTCAGCAAACATTTTATCCCAAGCAGCTTCTTTTTCAGCTGCTGATTGTCTAAACTTATCCATTTCTGCCTTAACCTCTTCAGGAACGAAAAATTCTTCTGTATAGTCCCAGCCAAGGTTCTTTTTAGCAAGTGCTATTTCTTCATCGCCAAGAGGTTCGCCATGAGCAGATGCCTTACCCTGTTTATTAGGTGCACCAAAGCCGATTTTTGTCTTAATTTCGATTAAAGATGGTTTATTCTTTTCTGCCTTTGCTTCTTCAATAGCTTTACCTATAGCTTCCATATCGTTGCCGTCTTCAACGTAAAGTGTCTGCCAGCCATATGCTGCAAATCTTTCTCTTACGTTTTCTGAAAAAGCTGTAGCTGTATCGCCTTCTATTGTTATGTTGTTGCTGTCGTAAAGTACAATAAGTTTACCAAGGCCTAATGTGCCTGCAAGAGAAGCAGCTTCACCGCTTACGCCTTCCATAAGACAGCCATCACCGCAAAGAGCATATGAATAGTGGTCAACAATTTCAAAACCTGGTTTATTAAATTCTGCTGCAAGGTGGCTTTCTGCAAGAGCAAAACCAACAGCGTTTGCAATACCCTGTCCAAGAGGACCTGTTGTTGTTTCTATACCTAAAGCAACACCATATTCTGGGTGACCAGGTGTAGCGCTTTTATACTGACGGAAGTTTTTAAGGTCTTCAATAGTTGTTCCATAGCCAAATACATTAAAAAGTGAGTAAAGCATAGCTGAACCATGACCTGCTGAAAGTACGAAACGGTCTCTGTCTGCCCATTTTGAGTCAGCTGGGTTATGCTTCATATACTTTGACCAAAGAGTATAGGCAGCTGGTGCAGCACCAAGAGGAAGTCCTGGATGACCGCTTTTTGCCTTCTGGATAGCTTCTGCACTTAAAAATCTAATGGTATTTACTGCAAGGTTATCAATATTCATCAAAATGTCCTCCCCAAAAATTTAAAAACCTTATTTATTAAAATCATTTTGTAAGATGTTCTTTTACAAAGTCTTTAATGCTGTCTTTTTCTATTACTGTGTTATGAAGAATTGGTCTATTTTCAATACCCTTTATAGGTGCAGGAATTTCTACGCCTGAAATCTTTTCAAGCTCACCCATAAGTGAGAAGAAGTCCTTATCTTCGTATTTCTTATCTATTGATACAAGTACGTCTTTTGTAAATTTATAAGGGCTTGCTGTTGATACAATTACAGCAGGTGTATTATCGCCTGTCTTAGCTTTATATTTTTCATATGAAGCATAAGCAACTGCTGTATGTGTATCAAGAACATAGCCAGCCTTTTCATACATTTCTTTAATAGCTGCTGCTGTTTCTGCTTCTGTTGCATATTCGCCTTTTATATCGCCTTTTGTAAGGTCAAGAGTATATTTGCCCTCTTTATTAAGGCTTTCCATAAGTGTTTTTGTTGCACTTTGGTCGCTCTTCATGCAAAGAAGTCTTTCAAGGTTTGATGAAATAAGAATATCCATTGAAGGTGATGTAGTTACGGCAAAGCTTCTGTTTTTGTCGTAAACACCTGTATTAAAGAAGTCATAAAGTACCTTATTTTCGTTTGATGCACAAATAAATGTCTTAACAGGAAGACCCATTTTCTTTGCAAAGTATCCGGCAAGTATATTACCAAAGTTACCTGTAGGAACTGTTACGTTTATTTCTTCGCCCATTTTAACTTCCCCAAGTTTAACCATTTCAATGTATGCTTTGAAATAATATACAACCTGTGGCACAAGACGGCCTATATTAATTGAGTTTGCAGATGAGAATACAAAGCCTTTTTCTTCAAGGTCTTTTGCAAGCTCTTTATCTGTAAATATAGTTTTAACTGCTGTCTGGGCATCATCAAAATTACCCTTAATACCTATAACGGCTGTGTTTGCACCCTCCTGAGTTGTCATCTGGAGTTTCTGAACAGGGCTTACGCCGTCTTCTGGGAAAAATACCATTATTCTTATGCCCTCAACATTTGCAAAGCCTTCAAGAGCAGCCTTGCCAGTGTCGCCTGATGTAGCAGTAAGAATTACTATTTCTTTATCCATGCCGTTTTTCTTAGCGGCAGTTTTCATAAGGTATGGAAGTATTGAAAGAGCCATATCCTTAAAAGCTATTGTTCTGCCATGGAAAAGCTCAAGTATGCCAACATCTGCCTTTTTAACAAGAGGTGCTATTTCAGGAGTGTCAAACTTACTGTCATAAGCACTGTTTATACAGTATCTAAGCTCTTCTTCTGTAAAGTCTGTAAGGAAAAGCTTTAATACTTCATAAGCTAAGTCCTGATAGCTAAGTGTTGAAAGCTCTTCAAGACTTTTATCAAGGACAGGAAACTCTTCTGGAATAAAAAGACCTCCGTCATCACAAATACCTTTAAGTATTGCTTCTGAGGCTGTTGCTGTAATTGACTTATTTCTTGTTCCAACGTATTTGATGTTTTTCATGGTATCATTCCTTTTGTTTTAGAATATGTTTTAAAATGTAGTTAAAAATATACCAATTGCTATTTTTATATTGATTTTTTCGCCTTGGACGAAAACACATAGTATATTTTCTCACTTTTTTCTTATCTTTGTCAACGCTTTGGGTGACGATATATGTCTATTAATGGAATACTATTATGTGCATATTATACAATTATGACTTCTTTTTATGAACATTTCTTATTGTTTTCTTTTTAGGAGCGTAATTTTTTTCCTGTTTTTTGCCCTGTTTAAAGCTGTCCTGTTTTTGTGTTTTGCCGTATTTTTGATTATTTGAATGGCTGCCGCCTATTTGTCTTGGACGAATAAGACAGTGTTTATCAAAGCCTATAAGGTCTGTTCTGCCTGCCTTTTTAAGGGCTTCAAGAACAAGGTCGTAGTTTTGAGGCATTTTATACTGCATTAATGCCCTTTGCATAGCCTTTTCATGTGGTGTTTTAGGCACATATACTTTTTCCATAGTACGAGGATCTTTTTCTGTATAGTACATAGCTGTTGAAAGTGTGCCAGGTGTTGGGTAAAAGTCCTGTACCTGCTGTGGCATATGTCCTATATCCCTTAAATATTCCGCCAGCTCTATGGCTGCATCAAGGTCACTGCCTGGGTGACTGCTCATAAGGTATGGCACAAGGTACTGCTCCATGCCCAAACGTCGGTTTATTTCGTAATACTTCTTAACAAACCTGTCGTATACGTCCCTTGTTGGCTTGCCCATTTTTGCAAGAACCTTTGGAGAAACGTGTTCAGGTGCAACCTTAAGCTGTCCGCTTATATGGTATTTGCAAAGCTCATTAAAAAATGTTTCGTCTTTATCATATATAAGGTAGTCATATCTGATACCAGAGCGTATGAAAACCTTTTTAACCTTTGGTATTTCTCTTAAACGTCTAAGAAGCTTTACATAATCCTTATGGCTTACTTCAAGGTTTTCGCACTTTGTAGGCCAAAGACACTGTTTACCCTTACAAGCGCCTTTTGTTTCCTGTTTTTTACATGCAGGACCTCTAAAGTTTGCTGTTGGGCCGCCTACGTCGTGTATATAGCCTTTAAAATCAGGGTCCCAAGTTATTTTTTCTGCCTCTGCTGCCAGTGAGTTATGGCTTCTGGCTGTTACAACTCTGCCCTGATGGAATGCAAGAGCACAGAAATTACAGTTACCAAAACAGCCACGGTTACTTATAAGGCTGAACTTAACTTCTTCTATGGCAGGAACTCCGCCCATTTGTTCATACATTGGGTGGTAGTTTCTTTCGTAGTTAAGGGCATAAACCTTATCAAGCTCATTTGTTTTTAAAGGCATAGATGGCGGATTTTGAACTACCGTATACTCCTTATACCTTTCAACAAGTGGTTTTGCTGTTATGGCGTCTGTGTTTTCATACTGAGTTAAAAAGCTTTTTGCGTAAAGGTCTTTATCTTTTATAATTTCTTCGTAGTCCGGAAGCTCTATATAGTCGTAAACCCTTGAAATGTCCTTTGTTTTAAATACTGTGCCTCTTATAAATGTAATTTCGTTTACAGGTATGCCGCTGTCTAAAGCCTCTGCCACCTCAACTATCTGATGCTCACCCATGCCGTATAAAAGGAGATCAGCACCGCTGTCCAGAAGTATTGAGCGGCGAACCTTATTATCCCAATAATCGTAGTGGCTAAGTCTTCTTAAACTTGCCTCTACACCGCCTATTATAATAGGTGTCTTTTTATAAACTTCACGAATTTTGTTGCAGTAAACTATTGTTGCTCTGTCAGGACGCTTGCCCATTTCACCGCCTGGTGTGTAATAGTCCTTTGTTCTTCTTTTTTTGGCAACTGTATAGTGATTTACCATAGAGTCTATGTTACCAGCGCTTACAAGAAAGCCAAGTCTAGGCTCGCCAAAACGCATAAAATCATGGTGACTTTTCCAGTCAGGCTGCGCTATAAAGCAAACCTTATACCCGTGGCTTTCCAGAACACGGCAGATTATAGCAGCACCAAATGACGGGTGGTCTACATAAGCATCACCGCATACATACACAAAGTCAGGTCTTTCCCAGCCTCTTTCAATCATTTCTTCTTTTGTTACAGGTAAAAATGCCATTTATTTTATCCCTTTCATTCCATTTTCCATGTGGCTGGATACTTATTTTTAAGTCTGAATTTTTGTGCCTTTGCCCAGCCCATTATAAAGCCGTCAGCAAATACTCCACACCAGCCGTCATTTATGTTTTCAAAATCAACTGTTTCGCCTTTTAGATATTTTATAACTCGTATGTCGTCAATATCTAAATGAGCCTCGTTTTTAAAATCGCCTTTTTTAAGTGTCATTGCCAAATGCTGGCTTGGCTCAAATCTATCTTTTTTAAATGACCCCAAAAGAACACCGCTTCGCATTACCCTTATACCTTTTAAATCAGGTGTACCTTTTGGAAGCATATATAAATCGTTATTTATAATCTGGTAAACTGCATCCTTTGAAAACTCAACATTTAAGTTTTCTTTTGCAAATTCCCAAAAAATTCCTATTTTCTTGTCATTATCTGACTTCATAGGTGTTACAAGGCTGTTTTCGCCCTCTCTTTTATGAAGCAGTGCCAAAAAGTGACCTTCGCCCTTTGTTTTATGTGGCCAAAGTCTTGCACATTTATCAAATATTTTGCTTCCGCTTCTTGTCCACTTGCTTTCGCCTTTTTCAAAGCCAAAGTTTTTGTCTATATCCATAATCTCAAATTCTTCATGGGTATTTAAGAACCATTCTATAATTCGCTCGTCCTCATCAGGGTTAAATGTACAAGTAGAATAAAGAAGATATCCGTCTTTTTTAAGTAACTTTGCAGCGTTTTCAAGTATTGCCATCTGCTCATTTACGCAAAATGAAAGCATTTCATCATCCCAAGCTTTAATTATATCCTTTTCTTTTCTGAACATGCCTTCGCCACTGCAAGGAGCATCAACAAGGACCTTATCAAACACAGCGCCTAACTTTTCCGCAAGCTTTTCAGGATTTTCGCTTGTTACAACGGCATTTTTAATGCCCATAAGCTCTATATTTTTAACAAGTGCCTTTGTTCTGCCAGCGCTTATGTCGTTTGCCCATATTATGCCTGTGCCTTTAAGCTTTGATGCAAGCTGTGTTGTTTTTCCACCTGGTGCTGCACATAAATCAAGTACAAAATCGCCTGTATTTACAGGAAGAACGGCAGCAGAGCTCATAGCACTTGGCTCCTGCAAGTAATAAAGACCGCAGTGGTAATATGGGTGTTTTGCCGGTCTTTCATTTTCGCCATAATAAAAGCCTTCGCTGCACCACTTTACAGGCTGTAAATCAAATTTATTTTTATTTAAAAATTCTTCTGCTGATATTTTAAGGGTATTTACCCTAAGACCATAGTGTCTTGGGTCACTGAAAGATTCCATATAGCTATGGAATTCTTTACCCAGAAGTATCTTCATTCGCTCTATATATTTAATAGGTAAGTCCATATTTTTCACCTGCTGAACATATTTTATCAATTATATGTTACTTTAAATATCCCTCTATTTCAAGCCTTTACAGATTAGCCTTTAATTTTTATAATAAAATCATAAAGGAGAGATTTTATGGCAAAAGAAGTTTGGAAAGGCGGAACGGTTATATATCCTGTTCCTGTTGTAATGGTAAGCTGCGGCACTATGGAGGGCGAAAAGGACATAGTAACTGTTGCATGGACAGGCACCATAAACACAAACCCGCCTATGGCATATATTTCATTACGTCCAGAAAGACATTCTTACGGCATTATAAAAGAACGTGGCGAATTTGTTATAAACCTTACAACAAAGGACTTAGCAAAGGCATGTGACTATTGCGGTGTTAAAAGCGGCCGTGATGTAGACAAATTTAAAGAAACAGGTCTTACAGCATATCCTGCATCAAATGTACAGGCACCAATAATATACGAAAGCCCTATGAACATAGAGTGTAAAGTAAAAAACATCGTACCTCTTGGGTCACATGATATGTTTATTGCCGATGTTGTGGCAGTTAATGTAAGTGATGAGTATTTCGACAAAAGCGGAAAATTCCACTTTAACAAGTCAAACCCTGTATGCTACAGCCATGGTGAATACTTCACCCTTGGAGAAAGCCTTGGAACATTTGGCTATTCCGTAAGGAAAAAGCCTCTGCCAAAGGGCAAAAAATCAGGCTCTACACCTAAAAAAGAATCACATAACACAAAGCCAAACAGTAAAAACACAAAAAATAAACCTAAAAAGAGTACCTCTAAGGCAAAGAGAAAGCAGGTGCGTTAATATGACTAAATCACTGGGTAAAAAAATATTTCTGCCTGTTATTTTAGTGGTAATTGCGGCTATATTTGTACTTTTACAAAAAAATCCATGCTCTACAACTTCCCAAAGAGAGGAGCGTCTTAAGGAAATAGACCGTTTAAGAGATGGTGTTACAATTATTACTGAAGCTGAAATTGATGGATATATTGTATCAGGCTACATAACAGACGATATGCATTATCAGGGCTTAGCCATATTTAAGCCTGACGGCAAAGGAAACTACAATTTTTCATCAAATGTAAACAGGGACTACGGCGATTTAGTAATGGCATCTCTTACAGTACAGGACATGGAAAAAGAAGCATCATATAATTCAGTTAAAAACTACGATTTATTTTGGGCAAACAGAGAAAACTTAGAAAAAGCAGAGCTGACATACACACCAGAAGGCAGCGAAAGCGAAGTAGTAACACTTGATGCCACAGACAACAAAATAGTGTGTTACCCATGTGATTACAAAAGTTACAGTGTAGAATACAAATTTTACGATAAAGACGGAAATGTATTTGAATAAAAAAGACTTTATACTTTATTTAAATTACGCGGAAGGGTTTGGGAAACAACTATTCAGTAAGTTTGCTTGCGCAAACTCCAGCCACAAGTGGCTGTCCGCCTGTCTTGGCGGTACT
>CALWHO010000205.1 GCA_944380405.1 uncultured Lachnospiraceae bacterium | reverse complement strand
CTGAGCTTTACCTCCGAGCGGCTGCTGAGTAACAAGTGAGTAAGGACCTGTTGAACGAGCATGAATCTTATCGTCAACAAGGTGGTGGAGTTTAAGGTAGTGCATGAAACCGATAGTAACACGGTTGTCGAATTCTTCACCGCTTCTACCATCTCTAAGCTGAACTTTACCGTCACGGCCAAGTGTTACGCCTTTCCACTCTTCTCTGTGGTCTCTGTTTTCGTAAAGCTCGTCGTAAATGTCGCCCTGAAGAAGTGGCTTCCATTTTTCGCTGAATTCTTCCCATTCAAGGTTAACGTAATCGTTAGCCATTTCAAGAGTATCCATAATGTCAATTTCGTCTGCACCATCAAATACAGGTGTAGCTATCTTCCAACCAAGAGCCTTAGCTGCAAGTGAAAGATGAGTTTCAAGGACCTGACCGATGTTCATACGTGATGGTATACCAAGTGGGTTAAGAACGATATCAAGAGGACGTCCGTTTGGAAGGAATGGCATATCTTCTACTGGAAGAACTCTTGAGACAACACCTTTGTTACCATGACGACCAGCCATCTTGTCACCAACAGAGATTTTTCTCTTCTGTGCAATGTAAACACGTACAAGCTGGTTAACGCCAGGACCGATGTCGTCGCCGTTTTCTCTTGTGTAAATCTTAACGTCAACAATTATACCTGATGCACCATGAGGTACTCTAAGGGATGTATCTCTAACTTCTCTTGCCTTTTCACCAAAAATAGCTCTAAGAAGTCTTTCTTCTGCTGTAAGCTCTGTTTCACCCTTTGGTGTAACCTTACCTACAAGTATATCATTTGCTCTAACTTCAGCACCGATACGAATGATACCTCTTTCGTCAAGGTCACGAAGAGCATCGTCGCCTACGTTAGGAATATCTCTTGTAATTTCTTCTGGTCCAAGCTTTGTATCTCTTGCTTCTGCTTCATATTCGTCAATGTGAACAGAAGTATATACGTCTTCCTGAACAAGTCTTTCACTTAAAAGTACGGCGTCTTCGTAGTTGTAACCTTCCCAAGTCATGAAACCGATAAGTGGGTTTTTACCAAGGGCAAGTTCACCGTTTGAAGTTGAAGCACCGTCAGCAATAATCTGGTCTGCTTCTACCTGCTGACCTAAATCAACAATAGGTCTCTGGTTGAGGCATGTGCTCTGGTTACTTCTCTGGTACTTAATAAGTTTGTATTTGTCTCTGCCTGTTTCTGTCTTGATAACGATTTCATCAGCTGAAACTTTTTCAACAACACCGGCATTTTTAGCTATAACGCAGATACCTGAGTCTTTAGCTGTTTTGTATTCCATACCTGTACCAACGATAGGTGAATCTGTAACAAGAAGCGGCACCGCCTGACGCTGCATGTTGGAACCCATAAGAGCACGGTTAGCGTCGTCGTTTTCAAGGAAAGGAATAAGTGCTGTAGCAACAGAAACCATCTGCTTTGGAGAAACGTCCATAAGGTGAATCTGATTTCTGTCTACTTCTATAATTTCGTCACGGTAACGACCTGTAACCTTCTTGTGGATGAAGTGACCTTCACTGTCAATAGGCTCGTTGGCCTGAGCTACCATGTAGTTTTCTTCTTCGTCTGCTGTTACATAGATGTATTCATCTGTAACTCTTGGCTCGTCACCGCTCTTGTCAACAATTCTGTAAGGAGCTTCAATAAAGCCGTATTCGTTAATTCTTGCAAATGTAGCAAGTGAGTTGATAAGACCGATGTTAGGACCTTCAGGCGTTTCAATAGGGCACATTCTGCCGTAGTGTGACTCATGAACGTCTCGAACCTCGAAACCTGCTCTTTCTCTTGAAAGACCGCCAGGACCAAGGGCAGAAAGTCTTCTCTTATGAGTAAGCTCTGAAAGAGGGTTGTTCTGGTCCATAAACTGAGAAAGCTGTGAAGAACCAAAGAATTCTTTAATAGCTGCTGTAACAGGTCTTACATTTATAAGAGCCTGTGGAGTTACAACATCAAGGTCTTGAATAGTCATTCTTTCACGAACAACTCTTTCCATTCTTGAAAGACCAATTCTAAACTGGTTCTGAAGAAGCTCACCAACAGAACGGATACGTCTGTTGCCAAGGTGGTCGATGTCGTCCACATGACCATAACCATAATCTAACTGCATAACGTAGTTAATTGAAGCCATAATATCTTCAAGAGTTATGTGTTTAGGCATAAGAAGGTTTTTAGCTTCTTTTATGGCAAGCTTGATTTCATCAGCTGTTGTATATTCTTCAAGTAATTTAATAAGCTCTGGATAGTAAACTTTTTCGCTTATGTTTACATCTGCTGCTGTAAGACCAAACTCAGCAATGTATGGATCAATGTCAACAGCAAGGTTTGTAAGTATCTTAACCTTTCTGTCTTCGTCAACATTAATCATAACATGACCAACACCTGTGTTCTGAATTTCATCACAAAGATTCATGTCAAGTGTTGTGCCTTCTTCAGCAACAACTTCGCCTGTCATAGGGTCAACAACGTTTTCTGCTAAAACAGCACCATTTATACGGTTTCTAAGAGCAAGTTTTTTGTTGAATTTGTAACGACCTACCTTTGCAAGGTCATATCTCTTAGGGTCAAAGAACATGCCTCTTAAGAGAGTTTCTGAACTTTCAACTGTAGGTGGCTCACCTGGACGAAGCTTTTTATATATTTCAATAAGACCTTCTTCGTAAGTCTTGCTAGGGTCTTTTTCAATTGTCGCAAGTATTTTTGGTTCTTCACCAAAAAGGTCAATAATCTGGCTGTCCTGACCAATACCTAAAGCTCTGATAAGAACTGTTACAGGAACCTTTCTTGTACGGTCAACACGAACATAAAATACATCGTTGGAGTCTGTTTCATATTCAAGCCACGCACCTCTGTTTGGAATAACAGTTGATGAAAGAAGCTTCTTTCCAACCTTGTCAAAATCTGATGCGTAATATATGCCCGGTGAACGAACAAGCTGGCTTACAATAACACGTTCTGCACCGTTAATAACAAAAGTGCCTGTATCAGTCATAAGAGGGAAATCACCCATAAATAATTCCTGCTCTTTGATTTCGTCAAGCTCTTTGTTTATAAGTCTTGCTTTAATCTTAAGAGGAGCTGCATAAGTAGCATCTCTCTCCTTGCACTCTTCAATAGAGTACTTAGGATCACTGTCTAAAGAAAAGTCAGTAAACTCAAGCACAAGATTTCCACTGAAATCTGTAATTGGAGAAATGTCCTCAAAGGCTTCTTTAAGACCTTCATCCAAAAACCACTTGTAGCTGTTTTTCTGAACTTCAATAAGGTTAGGCATTTCAAGAACTTCGTTAATTCTGGAATAGCTCTTTCTTACCCTGTCGCCCATTCTTACGGAATGGATCCTGTTCTTTTCCATGGCTTGTCACTCCTTGATTTATTTATATACCCTTCAGACAACAAAACAAACCCCTACAAACAAATCAAGACCTTTGTTTGTACCGCCTTTGATCAGCAGCAAAACAAAAGTCGTTGAAGTTTGAGTTTTTTGCTTTAATTAACTGATTTTTTATGCAATATATACATCAAACAGATGGATATATCATAAAATTTCTACAAAGTTTACCACAGACCAATTGAGGCTTAATTTTGATGTTGTCAATGCAGTTCTGCTGTGGTATAATTCAATTCAGATAGAAAAAATGCCCAATATGGCATCTTAGCTTATCCTCAATATCATATCATCACATAGCCTTGTTGTCAAGGTCTTTTTTTATGCCTTTTTTTATTTTTTTCATTAATATATAAAAATAACCCCTTTGGTTTTAACCAAAGGGGTTTTAATTTTTAATTTATGTATGTTGTAATTACATAAGTCCTGGTAATACTCCCTGGAACATGCTGAGTATAAGAACAACTATAAGTCCTGTTATACCTGCAACCAGACCGCCTATTGTCCAGCTCTTAAGAGTCTGAGAGAATGAGAAGCCTGAGAATCTGTTGATTACCCAGAAACCTGAGTCGTTTGGAAGTGAAAGACCGATTGAACCACAGCAGATTGCAAGACCTACAAGTACAGGTGATGCACCCATTGATGTGATTGAAGGTGCTAAGATAGCTGATGTTGTAACAAGAGCAACTGTAGCTGAACCCTGTGCAGCTCTTAATATCTGAGAAAGGATAAATCCAAGAAGGATAAGAGGCACATTAAAGTTCTGCATTGTATTAACGATATAGTCGCCGATGCCTGTTGCATTTATGATAGCACCAAAGCTTCCGCCGGCGCCTGTAATAAGGAATACCATACCAGCCTGTCCGGCAGCTTCTGTAAGAACGTCGTCCATAGGACGTTTAAGATATTTCTTAACGGCAAACATAGCTACAATAACGCCGATGAAAAGAGCAATGTTCTTGTCTCCGATAAAGCCGAATACCATCTTTAACATTTCATTGTCTGGAGCTACTGATGTAACGACTGTACCTGCAAGAATAAGTATGATTGGAAGTAATATAAGACCTACTGCAAGTTCGCCTGAGCAGCGGCTTGGATCTTTTTCTGAGTTGATTTCAACATCTTCCGCTTCATGTCCGCACTGTTCTGGGAAGAATTTGTTAACTGTAAGCTTTGAGTAAACAACACCGCCTACTATAGCAGCAGGGAATGAAACAACAAGTGAATAGAAAACAAATGGTGCAATGTCTGCATCAACTGTGCCGGCAACAGCCATAGGGCCAGGAGTTGGGATAACAGCACAGTGAGCAACAATAAGACCAACGCCAAGAGCTGTTACAAAACGTGCAAATGGAATGCCTGTTTTCTTTGAAAGCTGTTTAGCGATTGATACAAGGATAACGAATGCTGCGTCAAAATATACAGGAATAGCAACAATAACACCTGTGATACACATAGCAAGAGGTGAGTTTTTAACACCGATCTTTCTAAGAGCAAGGTTAGCTATTTCTTCTGTACCGCCTGTTTCATAAAGAAGCTGGCCAAGAATGATGCCTAAAGCAATAACGATACCGATGCTTGTCATTGTTGAACCGAAACCTGAAGCAATGCCTGATGAAATATCAGTTGCAGGAAGTCCGGCGCCAAATCCAATTACAATAGATGTAAAAATAAGTGCTAAGAATGGATTTACTTTAAACTTGATAATCATGAGCATTAAAAGCACAATGCCCAGTAAAAATACTGCCATTAACATAAACAAAACTCCTTGTAACTAAATAAATTAAATAAAAAATTAATAAATAAACTGCAATTGAAATAATAGGCCTATATTTCATTAGTTACTAATATAAATTTTTGCTTATTTTTTGTCAACCAAATTTATGCACAAGTTTATCCGACAAATTTTGTTAGTATTATATATAGCACTTTATTTTTTTTATTTACAATGTTGTTTTTTAAATTTAAATTCAACTATATTTATGGTAAATTTCACTATTGTTTTACATTTTTTTACAATTATCAGTGTTTTTCAAATATTTTCCAAATAGCTTTTTTGCTGTTTTTTTACCATTTATACCTATGTAATTGACCTTCAAGTGTAAGATTGTTAAAATCTTGTTGCCTTAAGGCTTCATATATAATTATGGCAACAGAGTTTGAAAGATTAAGACTTCTTGTATCGCCATACATAGGAATTCTAACGCAGTTTTCTTTGTTTTCTAAAAGTATCTCTTCTGGTATACCTGCACTTTCCTTACCAAACATTATGTAGTCATCTTTTTCATATTTAACTTCTGTGTAAAGCTGCTTGCTTTTAGTTGTAGCCATAAATATTTTGGCACCCTTGTTTTTTTCAAGAAAATCCTGCCAGTTTTCATAATATCTAATGTCTAAATAATGCCAATAATCAAGTCCTGCCCTTTTTAAATATTTATCATCAACAGAAAAACCTAAAGGCTTTATTAAGTGAAGAGTGCTGTTTGTAACGGCACAAGTACGGGCAATATTTCCGGCATTTTGTGGTATTTCAGGCTCAAGTAAAACTATATTCATATCTCTTTTACCTCCATTTAAATTAATACATAAAAAGTATAATATCACAAAATTTATATAAAACAAAATTATTTAGATTTTAAATTCAGAAAAATTTTATAAAAAAATAAAAATTTTTCTTTTCCTACTGTTGACAGATTATTATTTTTTTATTATTCTTATATAAGAATAATTATTATTTGGAGGGCTTGATATGACTAACACAGCAGATGTTTTAAAAGAAAAAGGCCTGAAAGTTACTCCGCAGCGAATAGCAATATATACTATATTAAAAAACAGTTATAACCACCCTACTGCAGAAGACATTTATAAGGAACTTGTTGTCTCAAATCCAACAATAAGCCTTGCAACTGTCTATAAAACACTTGATTCATTTTGTAAAGTAGGTCTTGTAAAAGAACTTCATATTGTAAATGAGCACTCCAATTATGATGCACAAATGGACGATCATATACATATGATATGTTTAAACTGTAATAAAATATTTGATTATAAAAGCAGCGGTTTTGAAGGTCTTTCTGATGAAATCTCAAAAGAATGCGGCTTTGATATAAAAAGCCACCATATCACATTTTATGGTGTATGCAAAGACTGTAAATCACATGAAGAATAATTATTAAAAGCCCCGTATCAAATTGATACGGGGTTTTTTGTACTTATTTAATTATTCCGCTTTCCTTTATTACGTTAACAATCTCTTTCATTTCTTCAACAGTCTTAACAAGGGCAAATCTTACATAGCCTTCTCCGAGACTGCCGAAAACACTGCCTGGAACACAGAAAACGCCAGTTTTGTCTATAAGCTCTAATACAAACTTTTCAGAATTTGTATATCCTTCTGGAAGTGGAGCCCAAGCAAACATAGTACCTTCTGAAACAGCACCTTTCCAGCCTATTGAATTAAGACCATCACAAAGAGCGTTTCTTCTGTCTTCGTATTCCTGTCTGTTTCTTTCAACACTTACCTGTGGACCAGTTAATGCAGCAACTGCTGCTTTCTGAACAGGAATAAATACTCCGTAATCAACCTGTGAACGAAGCTTTTTAAACTGACTTATTATTTCTTTGTTTCCTACAGCAAAAGAAATTCTGCATCCTGTAAGGTTGTATGACTTTGAAAGAGAGTTAAACTCAATACCAACCTCTTTTGCACCTTCAACACTAAGGAAAGAAATGCCTTCTTTTCCGTCGTATACAAGCTCGCTGTATGCATTGTCATGAAGAATTATAATGTTGTATTTTTTAGCAAACTTAATAAGGTCTTCGTAAAAACTCTTTGGAGCTGTACGGCAGATAGGGTTTGCTGGATATGAAACAACCATAGCTTTTGCTCTTTTTGCCACCTCTTCAGGTATTGAGTCAAAGTCTATAAGATAGTTATTTTCTTCTCTAAGCTCGTAATACTCAATTTTTGCATCATTAAGAAGAGGTCCTATTGAAAATATTGGGTATCCTGGATTAGGTACAAGTACAGTTTCGTTAGGATTGCAAATTGTAAGAGCAATACGGCTTAAGCCTTCCTGTGAACCTGCTAAAGATGTAATCTCATCTTTTTCTAAATCTACATTATATCTTCTTTTGTACCAAAGTATAACTGCATCTAAAAGCTCATCGCTGTCGCTTATGGCATATTTATAGTTTTCAGGATGTTTTGCTGCTTCTATAAGTGCATCCATAACGTGTCTGTCAGGCATAAAGTCAGGTGTTCCAACAGAAAGGTCGTATACGGCTTTGCCTTCTTTTATCCTTTCTTTTTTTATGTTGGCTAAAGTTGTAAATATGCCTTCTTCTATTTGTCCCATTCTATCAGCAAAATTAAATTCCATTTTCTTGTATAACCTCCAATGCTGTTCATTTGTATAATTAAATAAGCCCTTAACCTCAAAAGAGCTTAAGGGCTAAATAATCAACGCTTGTTAACAAAGTTAGGAGAATACTTGGCAGCTAAAAGAATAGCCTCAACCATGCTTACCTCACTAACAATATTTTTTCCTGCGATGTCAAATGCTGTTCCGTGGTCAACTGATGTACGCAGTATTGGCATACCGCCTGTAATGGCAATAGTACGTTCAAAATCAAGTGTCTTTGTAGCTATGTGTCCCTGATCATGATAGAGAGAAAGAACTGAGTTAAATCTTCCCTGAAGTGCTAAATGGAACACACTGTCTGCTCCTATAGGTCCTGCTACATTATAACCCATTTCTTTAAGTTCTTCAACAGCAGGAGTAACTTCGTTTACTTCTTCCCAGCCAAAAAGCCCGTGTTCGCCGCTGTGTGGATTTAAACCGGCAATAGCCATTGTGCCTTCTGTAACACCAAGCTGTTTAAGTACTTCTGTACATCTTTTAACATAGTCAATAATTCTTTCTTTCTTAACCATGTCACAGCTTTCTCTTAAAGATACATGTCTTGTAAGGAAGAATACTCTAAGACCTCTAACTTCAAACATAGTAAGTGGGTCAGGAGTATTTGTAAGAGCGCCAAATATTTCTGTGTGACCAATAAAGTTAATTCCACCAGCTCTTAAAGCTTCTTTGTTGATAGGTGTTGTAGCAACTGCATCAACTTTTCTGCTATTTGCAAGGTCAACAGCCTTTTCTATGTATGCATAAGCAGCCTCACCACACATGCCCTGAACCTTGCCATATTCAAATGTGTCCATGTCTATGTTGTCAAGGTCAATAATGTTAAGAGTCTTTTCGTCATAAACGCCTTCTTCTGGCTCGTTAATTACATTTACCTTTAAATCCTTGCCGCATATTTCAATAGCTTTTTCAATTACTTTTTTGTCGCCTACAACAACAACCCTTGCTGCATCAAAAACGTCCTTGTTAGCAATAGATTTTACTGTTATTTCAGGACCTACACCAGCTGGATCGCCAATAGGCACTGCTATAAATGGTTTCATATAAAAATCCCCCTATGTATATTTATTATATATTATTTATTTTTCTGTGAAGGTATGTCATGCAGGCTCTTAAAGCGTATCTGTCACCAACCATGCCGCCTTTTGTAATTATCTTAAGACCATTGTATTCACCTGTTATAAGCTCACCATGGGCAGCTAAAGGCGCAACGTCTTCAACAAGCTTTATGCCTGATACGTCAAGATGTCTGCATACTGCAACAGTTACGTCACCGCCTGATGTATAAAGACCTCTGAAGCTCTTTTCTCCATTTAATATTTTCTTGCAAATTTCAGCAAATGAGTCATTTATAATCTGTGATACACCCTCTGCTGTTGTGTTGTAGTATTCCATGTATGTCTTAAATGAAATTCTCTTTGCCGGATAAATACCGTCACCAACAACAAGACACATTTCGTAGTCCATGCAGTTATATAATATTTCATTTACAACACGAGTTATTTCTGATTCACGTCTTTCAGGGCTTCTTAAAAATTCCTCTGTTTCAGCATATACACATAATACCTTAGGCTGACTTTCAAGGAATACTTCAAGCTGCCCTCTTGCAACAGCGTTTGTTGTGCCAATAACACCAAGAACCTTTTTTATGTTCTTTTTTGCATTTGTATTAGGCACAAGCTTGCTTACAACAGTTGCTGTAAATGCGCCAGGGTCAACAGCTATAAAGTTTACTTTACTTTTAATAACAGCATTGGCAATAAGGTCCATATCCTCCTGAGAAATGCTGTCAAATATAATAATTCTCTTTCCCTCTTCTTTAAAAAGCTTGATTTTGTCTGATATGTAATCTTCGCCGTACATCATGTCGTTTATTGTAATAGAACCAATGTCGTAACGGCTCTGCTTTTTAAAAAGCTTCCTTGGTAAA
>CALWHO010000204.1 GCA_944380405.1 uncultured Lachnospiraceae bacterium | reverse complement strand
ATACTGCATCAATGCAAGGTGTGTCTGCATTTAATGAACGGCTTATATTATAAGCCTTGCCTATTATTGAGTCAAACTCAGTTTTAGGGCTGCCGTTCTTAATGTCCCTGTAAAGACTTGTTACAGTGTCTTTAGGCAGTGTAAGGAATGTGTCTGTGTATTTTTTTGGAGTATCTTTATCAATATTTACTCCGCTTAAATTTGCAAGATTAGTAAGCTCACTGTAAATGTTATAGGCAAAATCCATTTTTTCTTTGTGTATCTGAATTTCTCCTGCTGGTGAGTCAAAATAGCAGAATATAAGGCTGTTTCCGCACATCATAATATATTTATTCCATGCAGAAACAAGTATGTTTTCTGAATATGTGCTTGGTATATTGGCTTCGTTAAGCATTGAAATAAGAGTCTTTAATGTATGGTTTTCGCTGCCGTCTGCCATGCCTGCCGTAATTTTAAGCATGCTGCCACTTTGACGAATAACGCCAGGTTCTTCTATGTTTGCAAAAACGTATATGCAGCCATCGGCACAAATGCCTTTTTTTGTATAGCTTTTAACATCTTCTGATATATTAATACCGTTTAAAAGAGGCAGTATAAGTGTGTTACTTCCTATTATACTGTCACATTCTTTTATAGCAGCTTCAAGACCATAGCCTTTTGTGCATACTATAAGTGCATCAACTGTGCCTATTTCACTTGGGTTATTTGTAACGGACTTAGGTGTGCATTTAATTTCGCCTAAAATATCGCTTTTAACTAAAAGCCCGTCTTTTTTAATCTTTTCAAGGGTTTTGCCTCTTGCAATAAAATGTATATCGTCAAACTTTGATGCAAGACAGCCTCCTACAACTCCGCCTATGCCGCCTAAACCTAAAACAGCTATTTTCATACAAAACACTTGCCTTTCTATAATTATATTAGAATATATTTTATCAAATGTTTTAAAAATAAAAAAGTATGTTAAATATAAAAAAAGCTGTTGAAAATATTGAAAAGCTGTGATATAATGCTGTTTCGTAAGTATCCTTGCTCTTAAGTAAATCTTAAGGGCCATAAGTCCAAAAGGAGGTGTATTTAGAATGAATAAATACGAATTAGCAGTAGTACTTAGACCAGACCTTGATGAAGAAGCAAAGGCTGCTGAAATGCAGAAAGTACAGGATCTTATTACTAGATTTGGCGGTGTTATTGAAAAAATCGACGATTGGGGTAAAAAGAGACTTGCTTACGAAATTCAGAAAGTTAATGAAGGTTTCTACAGCTTTGTAACATTCGATGCTGAAGGTACTGTACCAGCAGAAATCGAAAGCCGTATGCGTATTATGGAAAGCGCACTTCGTTACCTTATTATCCGTAAGTAATTCTTGTTAAAGGGGGTACCGTTTTTATGAATAAAGTAATATTAATGGGACGTTTGGCAAGAGATCCTGAGGTTAGATACTCACAGGGAGCTATGCCCCTTGCAGTAGCAAGATTTACATTGGCTGTAAACCGCCGCTTTAAAAGAGAGGGAGAGCCTGACGCAGATTTTATAAACTGTGTGGCTTTCGGCAAAAGCGGTGAATTTGTTGAAAAGTTCTTCAGAAAAGGACAAATGGTAAGTATAGTGGGCAGACTCCAGGTTCGTTCTTGGGACGACAAGGACGGAAGTAAAAGATGGAGTACAGATGTGGTTGTTGAAGAAACATACTTTGCTGAAAGCAAGGCTTCTTTTGAAGGCAGATCAGCAAACGAAGGTTACTCAGCTCCTCAAAAACAAAGTGCCCCAAGTCAGGCAGAAGGCTTTTATCCTATAGATGAAAGCATTGAAGATGACGACTTACCTTTCTAAAAATCTATAAGGAGGTTTAAGTATGATTCAGAAAAAACGTGGCAGAAGAAAAAAACGTGTATGCCAGTGCTGTGCAGATAAAGTAACAACAATCGATTACAAGGACGTAAGCAAATTAAGAAGATACGTTTCTGAAAGAGGTAAAATTCTTCCTAGAAGAATTACAGGCAACTGTGCTAAACATCAGAGAGCTTTAACAACAGCTATCAAGAGAGCAAGACACGTATCACTTATGCCTTATTCACAGGACTAATTAATACAGTAAAAGCCATTACATTATGTAATGGCTTTTTTGTTTGCTTTTTTTAGCTATTGTGGTGTTTTTTGCCCTGACCATTTTGGTAATGGTGATTTTCATTTGTGTAGTGGCTATCTTCACCATCTGAAAGTGTATATATTAAATCCCGTATTTCTCTCATGGTCATAGAATTTATTTCTTCTGGAGTAAATTCATCTGTGTATTTTAAAATATCTTCGTATGCCATGTATTTGCCATATGAAAGACCAAGGGAATGTGCATTTTCAGCTTCTTTTTGGTTAATTTCGTAGCAGTGCATGTTTTTGTTTCCTGCTGTGCATGAAGAAATATAGCTGTAAATATCGCTGCTTTGGTTTTTGTCCATTTCAACTACGGCAATGGATAAAATACCGTCATTTGAAAGACAGGAAGTAACTGTTTCGCTGTTTAAAATGTCGTCTATGGCATTTTCATATTTTTGAAACTTTACATCAAGTGAAGAGGCAAATTCTATACCATCTTCGTTATACCCCTCAACATCTATTACGTGATTAAATCGGTTTATGCTAAGCTCAATAGAAGGATTAATATCGATACTAATTACAGATGTAGGTGTAAAATAAATTTTGCCTCCAAGGCTTAATATAAATATAAATACACAGGCAAAAACAGCATAAGCAGGTTTTAAAAACATATGCCTTTTGTGGCTATATAACTTTCTATTTAAAAATTCTTTTGTGCTTTCTTTTAATTCTTCCTCTGCCTTAATATTATCAAAGGCTTTTTTTATATTATTATCCAATGTAATCACCCCCTATTTCTTTTTTAAGCATTTCCTTTGCCCTTGAAATAAGGGTATAAACAGTGTTTGTGTTTTTGTTTAGAATTTCGCTTATTTGGGGTGCTCTGTACTGGCAAATACCGTTTCTGCATGATGAGGCGTTGCCGCAGATGCCGTCACCATCGTTATCTACAAAATTAATTCCTCTGCCCATACCTTTGCCAAAACCTCTGCCCATACCTCTGCCTGAATGGAAGTTATCGCAAATACCGTCATTATCACTGTCTACAAAGTTTAAACCATATCCTCTGCCCATGCAAGTAGTATTATTTCCAGCAGGCTGAGAAGCAAATGCATTTATAGTGCCTGCTGAAAGTACTGCTGCTGATATGATTATGCATGATATTAATTTTTTCATATTTAATTCCTCCTTAAAAATTTAGCTTTTTAACTGATTTCATACTTAATACGATTTAGAGTAAAAAAACTTTCACTTTTTTGTTGATTTTTTAAATTAATTTTAAAATTTCTTATAAAACTCATAGTGTAATTTGTAGCACAAGTGATATTGTCCATTATTTGCAAAAGTTTTAAAATGATAATTATATAAAAGAGATAGGGGGATTTATATGAAAGGATTTTTGAAAAAAGCAGTTTCATCAGTGCTTGTATTAGCCCTTGCAGCTGGAATGTCAGCTACTGCATTAGCTAATGAGGGCACAACAACAATTAAAACAGCATATAAAGACTTGTCACCAATGACAGAAATATATGCTGTAACAGATACTCCAGGAAGCGACTATATATATTATGGTGCTAAAAATGAGCCAAATGGCGGAGTATATTATGGCAGAACAGCTCAAGGCGGTACAAAGGCTAATGGTCAGTACGGACTTGTAAATGAAGATGCCATTAAAAATGAATCAATAGTTTCTTTTTACTATGGCTTAAATGATTCATATTCATTGGAGTACTGGTCATATTTATTTGGCAATATGGTTAATGACGGAAACCATGCATTTTTAGTTTATATTAACTTCGATAATGAAGGCGGTGACTGTGCATCTGTTGTAAATGGCGCATATGACTCAAAGCTTACTTCAGCATTTACATATCTTAACACTCTTTCATGCCCTGTATTTGTAAGAATAGGCGGAGAGGTGAACACATGGTCAAATGCTGCAACGCCTGAAAGCTATATTGCAGCCTACAGACATATAGGTGATTTGGCACATAAATATGCTCCAAGAGCAGCACTTGTTTTCTCACCAAACTACAGCAGTGCTTATATGATTGATATGGACAGCTTCTATCCTGGTGACAGCTATGTAGACTGGGTTGGCTGCTCATTATACTATAACCGTTATCATCATTACCTTACAGGTCAGGACGCATTTGTTGGCGTAGGAACATATGGCGATGCTATGCTTAATGTTCAGCAGACAATAAACCTTTCAAACCTCCACAAAAAACCTGTAATTATAACAGAAGGCGGTTCTTCAAATAAGTATAATGGAACAGATAACTCAGCATGGGCAGCAGAGCGTATGCAGAAGGCATATTCATTCCTTCCTATGGTATACCCTCAAATAAAGGCTATGGTTTCATCTGACTATGCTGTTGCCTGGGAGTCAACAAGCTATGTATTTTATAATAACCCTACTGTTACAGCAGCATATAATAAGGCTGTAGCTTCAAACCCAACAATAGTTCATAGCTATAAAGATAAAGGCTCATATTATACAAAGCTTTCTGCATCAAACAGAAAATTTGACGGTAAAGTAACTTTGGCAGCTTATACATATACAGACCAAAAACCAACAGCTACATGGTATGTAGACGGTAAGGCAGTTTCAACAGTAAATGATTACCCATATACATACGTTCTTGATACATCTTCACTTTATGCAGGAAACCATACTATAGAAGTTAAGTTCAGCAACGGTGCTTCAAAGGCGTATAACTTTAGCTGCGGCACAGTTTATACAGCTTCTCCTACAAATGACAAGCTTTATGTAGATGGCACACTTCAGACACCATCTGTATATAAAATAGAAGGCAGCAACTACTTTAACCTTAGAGATGTTGCAGCACTCCTTAATGGCAGTGAAAGACAGTTTGGTGTTGGATATGACAGTGCAACAAACAGCGTAACTGTAACTACATCAACACCTTACCAAATGACAGGCACAGAGCTTAAAGGTGCAGCAACAGGCGGTAATGCATCAGCAGCTTTAAGCAACAACAGTATATATGTAAATGGTCAGAAACTTGATTTGCAGGTATATAAAATAAATGGCAGCAACTACTTTAAATTAAGAGACTTGGCTAAGGCTATTGATTTTTATGTAGGATACGAAAATGGAAACATAACAGTATCAGGCAGTGAGGGATATACAGAATAAAATAAGTAAAAGCAGCAGATATATTCTGTTGTTTGAGGGTGTCGAAAAAGTCGACACCCTTTCGTCAAAGGCTCATTTCATTCAAGCCTTTGACGAGGAGACATAAGTATAAAGCAGGAGTTCCATGGGCTAAAAGCCTTGAAACTCCTGCTTTTCCTCGTCGGAAGTGAATTCCGCCTGCGGATTCCAGTTGGGAAACGCTTCGTTTCCCAAACCCTTCCGCAGAATATGTAATTTAAAAATATTTGTTTTTCTATACTCTGAAACAGCAGATATATTCTGCTGTTTTTTTATTTAAAAAATTGGGGGTTATGGTATATAATTATGGTAGTACATAAATTTTCAATAAAGGGAGTTTTGTAACTTGAAAAATGTAAGACTTGATAAGTTTTTATCTGAAAAAGGCATTTGCAGCCGAAGTGAAGCAAAGATATTTGCTAAAAAAGGCTTTATAACCATAAACGGTGTTAAGGAAACAAAAAGTGATGTAAAAATAGACCCTTTAGAGGATATTGTTTTATTTAAAGGGGAAGAAATCTCTAAGGGTCAGAAAGAATACTATATGCTTTATAAGCCTGCTGGTGTAGTTTCTGCCACAGAGGATAAAAAAGAAAAAACAGTTTTAGACCTTATACCAAAGCCATATGCAAAGGATATTGCGCCTGTGGGACGTCTTGATAAAGATACAGAAGGACTAATTTTAATTACAAATGACGGTGAACTTAATCATAATCTTTTGTCGCCTAAAAAGCATGTTGATAAAACATATTTCGTGCGGGTAAAAGGTTTATTGGATAAAAGTGATGTTGAAGCTGTTGAAAAAGGCATTGATATAGGTGATGAAAAGGATACTTTGCCAGCTAAATTAAATATAATTTCATCAGATGATGAGTCGGAATGTGAAATTACAATACACGAAGGAAGGTTTCACCAAATAAAGAGAATGTTTAAAGCCCTTGGGAAAGAGGTTATATACCTTAAAAGGCTTTCAATGGGTAGCCTTGTGCTTGATGAAAAATTGGGTAAGGGCGAAGTAAGACGCCTTACGGAAGAGGAAATAACATTATTAAAGGGAAAATAAAAAAAGACAGATAAATGAACTGCACCCCATTTGTTAGACAGTATGATATACTAAATAACAAGTGGGGTGCAGTTCAGTAACAGAGTTCAGTTTATTTGGAAAGAAGCTGTATCTATCTCCTATTTTAGATTTACACAGTGGCTATCTTGTAAGCTATACAATTTCTGAACGTCCGGTTTTAAGCATGGTAACGGATATGCTTAACAAGG
>CALWHO010000203.1 GCA_944380405.1 uncultured Lachnospiraceae bacterium | reverse complement strand
TCTTCGATAGATGGAAGACTGCTCCTTAGCTCTTCAGGCAATGCATTAGCAATTTGATTTTTCCATTCCGCCACACCAATTGGATTTTGATACCCAGCTAATGAATATTCTACTACAGTTTTATTTTTTCCTTTAACCAATAATAAACCAATTGTTGGCTTATCATCTGGGTGGCGCAAAACATCATTAACTACATTTTGATACATATTTAACTGGCTGATAAAACCCGGTTCAAAATCACAGGCTTTTAGTTCTATTACAACATAACAGCGAAGCTTCAGATGGTAAAATAAAAGGTCAATATAAAAATCATCTCCGCCAACTTCCAAATGAACCTGTCTACCAACAAAGGCAAATCCCTGTCCTAATTCCAATAGAAAACTTTGAATGTGTTCTGTTAACTGTCGTTCTATTTCCACTTCTCTGCGAGGCATATCTGTACCAAGAAAATCAAACAAGTATGGATCTTTGAACACCTGATTTATCATATCAGAATCTGCCGGTGGAAGTGCAACCGGAAAATTGTTCACACTTTTACCTGAACGCTCCATGAGCCTGTTCTCAATTTGCATATCGAGCATTGCTTTGCTCCAACCATTCTCTATTGTTTTCTGTGCATACCAAATACGACTATTTTTGTCTGTCAGCTTATCCATCAAAGAAATATTACTTCTCCATGGAATTTGTGCAACGACCCGTTGCACTATTTCATAGTCAGACCAGCACTCAGCAAATTTACGCATATATTTGATATTTCTTGGAGAAAAACCAGACATTTCAGGGAAAGCATCTTTTAAGTCCTTTGACATACGATCAATAACTTTTGCTCCCCATCCCTCTTCCTCCTGCTTTTTTATAATGGCTTTACCGATATTCCAGTAAAGACAGATCATGCTTGAATTTGCATTTAATACAGTAGAAATTCTTTGCTTTTGAATTTCTGCTTTCACTTCTTCTATAAATTTCAAATAAGTATCACTCATTTCGGAAAGATTTGGAGCAACAGGAAATATCACCCCATCTTTATTCTTCCCCATACGTTTTCTATTATCCAATTTTTCTTCCTCGCAATTCTTTAGTTCCTTATATTTTCTATTTATATAGTTCTTTTGAGGTATTATATCAGAATAACTAATTCTTTTCTATACATACTCAACTGTCAATAATCCTGTACAATAATAAATATTATATACTATATAAATCTAATGCGACTACGGGATAAAACAAGTTTCTTAATTTCACTATTATCAATAATGTACATCAGTTATACATAGTCCCAATGTTCTTTCGGAAATCTTACTAATGTTTTATCTTTCACACTTTCCGGTAAAGCTAATACAAAAAGTTTTCTTGCCCTAGTTGCAGCAACATAAAATGTTCTAATTTCTTCTGAATTAATTTCTTTTTGATTAATCATATTACTTGTCAATTTCCCACTTGAACTAATAATTAGCATAACAGCATCAAATGTACACCCTTTAACAGCATGAATTGTTGCATTTAAATATTCTTTTTTATATGAATCAGCAAAAAATATTTCAAGTGGTTGATTCATAAAATCTTTTAAATCAACATTTTGCACTCTAACTTTAGTTTTAACTTCTATTTCATTTTTACACTCAATGCCATTATCTACCACGAATTTTTTCATCATATCAACAATTTGTTGTTTCCATTCTTTTAGAGGAACGCTAGCTTCTGGTAAAAGCGTAGAAAACCTAAAAATCAAATAATTCCACTCTTTAACAGAATATCTTCTTTGTATTTCTTTATTATCAACTGCATTTGATTTATCGTCAAATATAATATAGTATAAAATTTTTTCAACTAATAGTATTGTCTTTTCAATATTTTCTTTTCCTTTATAATATGTTGCTAAAGCCAATATTTTTGTTATTGGAGTTTGCCATAAATCTTTAATTTTAGAATAATCTTTTCCAACTAATCCTTTATGTCCACGAGTTAATATTGCAATATTATCTGATGATTTATTAATTCCATTTTCGCTACAAATATCTAAAAAAAATTGAATTATTTTTTCTTTCTCATCTTTTTTATATTTTATTATCATAGGTTTTAGCTTACACTCTTTTGTAGCACCTATCGCCTGAGAAGGTTTAGATAAAGATGAAAATATTTTTGTAGCATTACATATATTCTGTGAGCAACGAAAATTTTCATTAAGTTCATATGAATTCCAATCCGTATTACTATACATGTCTAAAAAAACTGAAGGATCAGCATCTCTCCATTCATAGATAGCTTGATCTGGATCTCCTATTAGCATTGCATCCTTTACACCATTTTCAAACAGAATATTCAAAAGCCTCATCTGTTCTTTTGATGTATCCTGCGCTTCATCAACAACAAAATATGGAAATCTGTTTGCAACTAATTTTAATATTTTAGGATAACATTCAAGAATAGATGTGGCTATCATTAATGCTTCATTATATGTAACATATCCTTTAGAAAATGCTTTTAATTTAAAAGATTCACATGGTTTTCCTTGTGTGATTGGGCATTTACCAAAATTTCTGTTATTATCATACACTTTTCTATTAAAATCTATCTGAAAATCATAAGGTTTACACCCGTTACGATAGCATTCTTCTCTCCAAAACTTTTTTGAGTAGTATTCAAGAAAATCATTATCCATAATTGATGGACGCACTGAACATCGCATTAGTATCTGACCAAACGGCATAAATATATTTTGTATAACAAATGAGTCTAATGTACCTACAAAATGAGGGTAAGGCAATGTTTTCAGTCCTGATATCTCACATATTTTTGCCAGTAGTTCTTCCTTTGCAACATTTGTAAACGATAAAACTGCCATTCCCTTATTTTTTTCTTTCCAATTATTATAATCATTTATAACTTTATGGGCTACTACAAATGTTTTTCCACTTCCTGGACAAGCTTTTAATATATTTTTCCCATTTAACGTTATAATACTTTTTTGCATATCAGTAAGATCTTCAAACATATTTTAACCTCTTTAGACAATAATTGTATCTATTGCTCTGCGAATATATTCTGGTACTATAAAAGAAACATCTGTACGTTTTTTCGACTCTATTTCACTTATCTCATTTGCCAAACGTTGTGCAAAACTTCCTTTGCAATCATGAATTGCTACCCAAATTCTCAATGCAATTTTTTCTTCTGTTTCATAAAATTCATTTTTTTCTTTATTTCGATTTTTAGGAGAGACTCTTTTTTCTATGTCACTTGTAATCTCCGGATGTTCATTCTTTAGTACTTCAAGAAGTAAAGGAACATTCTCTGTAATCTTTGCAAGTTCATATTCTAAAGTCTTCTCAGCTAGTTCTACATGTATTTCATCACCATTATAGGTCAACAATTTCTCTGCTCTATATGATATAGCACCATTTTTTAATTTGTTTGCCAACAAATCGACATCTATTTTGCTATAAATCCTCTCATCCTTTTTAATGCAATATGGATCATCGTTATTTGTACATTTATCATTATCAGAAATAATAGCACAAGGTATTTTTAATCTATCCTTATTTTTCTCATCTTTAAATAATTTTGCAAATGGCTCAAAAGCTACACCGCTAATATTTACAATCTCTACAGAATATTTATCGAAAGGTTTTCCTAACAATTTTGCAAATTCACTTAATAAAATAGCTTCGCTTATTCCTTCAACAAAAATGATTCTTCTAGCAAAAAACATTTGGCTTTTTGTAACATCTAAATATCTTTTTAGGTTCAACTTATCTATGTCATTCAATGCTGTATTCTTGATTGAAACAAGAGAGCCTTCGTCATTATGAAAATTCATAATATGTATACTGTCAATATCTGCTTTTGCGACAAGTGTAGGCGAATGTGATGTAATAAAAAGTTGGATTCTAGAATCGTTATTGGCTTTTCTAAAAAACTCAAATAATAAATCCAGTAATTGTGGATGAAGATGTGCTTCTGGCTCTTCCACTAGCAAAACAGATATTTCTTCATCAATCGGTTTTTCTTGCAAATCACCCAATGAAGTAGCCATATGTAAAATATTATTATAGCCCAATCCATTTTGAGCTATATCTGAATTTATATTTTTAGCAAGATGAATCAGCCTATAATAAAGATCACGATATTCTTCATATTGAAACATTTGTTCCAAATTAACAGTTAAATCTTTTGTTTTTCCTATACGTTTACAAATATTTTTCCCTCTAAAAGATACCTTAGTTATTCCAAGTTCGCCAATAAGATCCTCCATCTCTTTCTCGGGAATTTTTAACAGTTTATTATTAATATAATCAATTCGCATCAATGAAGCTATGGAATCAAATGAAGGACTTACTAGAGAAACTTTAACCTTTTCCTGTAATTCATCTTTTTCAATATTAAGCAGGTTTTTATTAATGATAGACTCTACCGATTGAATTGAGTTGTCTTTTGTAGCATCTTCATTTGCTTTTTGAAATATATTAATAATTCTTTCTTTATCATCATCTGTTTTAGCAACAGAAAATAAGATATTTGCAAGTCGGCTATTTTTTGAAGGACGCAAATCATTCGCAGCATCTCTTAGTGCTGCTAAATATAACAAATTAATATTATCATATATTTCTCTAGGAACATTATTAAGAGCATGTCCTCCCTTAATATCTTCACGGACACGCTGAATTCCTTTTTTATCAATATATAATGAATATTCAATATGAAGTTCTGCTTTACTTAAATTCTTTCCATTTGTCAACATATAAAACGCTGTCGCCTGCTCGGATGTGAGCTCATTAAAATAAACATCTATGTTAATAATTTTAGCTTGTTCACCATACTCATTAATATGAAAATCTGATGGCTTTACATACAAACTTTTTCTATAGTCTCCTGCAGAAAGTGCCAAACGTAAAGCATCAATTATGGCAGATTTACCAGTGTTATTTTCTCCTAAAATAATATTGACACCTTTATTACAATTGAAAAGTATACCATTTGCTCCAATTTTTCTAAAATTTTTAATACATACTTTTTCAATATACATACAATACACCTCTTAATAAAAAAGCTTGTACCTAATTTAACCACATTTCCATTCCTCTTGTTATTCTTTTTTAAATATAAAATTTATTACTATCTATATATTTTTTAAAAATTATCCTTGCTTCTTAATGATAAAGAGCAGGGAATTCTTTTCTGCTTCAACATTATCATAATAAAATTCATATTTTTGATATTTATGTTAATCTAAATAAATCTTATAGCTTTTTCAATACATTTATAGTTCGGCTTTGTTTGATAACAAAGAAAGCCCTTTTTATTTTGTTTAATTATAAGTATTTTTCTCTTGATTTTATGTAATTGTAAATTCACTAAAAACTAACATACATCTATGTAACTAACTCTTCATAAATTATTATTTTATATTTCCAGAAGTTTTTTCTAAATATTCTGTTAATTATAAAATATCAGGCACAAATATTTTTATAACATTTTTCCATGCCATAAATATAATTATAAAATTTTATCAATTGCTTGGATTATAATGTTTGAATCTAAACCAGCCTTCTCCAATATCATAATATATATAAAAACTCTTGCTAATAAATATGCCAAAATATGAATTTCTTTAAAATCTGCTAGATTACTATGTATTAGTTCATTTCTTTTTTTAGCAAATTCTGTTGGCAGTTCTTTCATTCGTTCGTCAGTAATTTCAAAATAACGCAAAATTCTATCTTTATAATCAGCAATATATTTGCCATATTTATCATAACAAAATCTAAATTTTTCTTCCAAACTAAAATCTAATAGTTCTATTATGTTTTCATATTTTCTTAACTCTTGTCTTTTTTTACCGTCTTTACCCTTATATTCTTCTCTTTTATCATATATAAATTTCAAAAGTTCTTTTTTTACCTCAGCTGCTATAAGATTATTTTCATTCTTTGCATCTGGAAAAGCATAATTAAATACTGACTCGAAACTGGTGCAACAAATCATATATTTTTCTGCCGATATATACTTATCATTTTTGGAAGAATCCGGAATAAAAAGTAAGTTTAAATTCTTTTTATTTAAAATTTGTAACAAATCATTCAAATGCTCATTAACAAAATAGTAACCGATAATTTTATTTACATCAGAAATATCTTCTTTTTCTTTTTCTTTTAAATATGCATATCCAATTTTTTCAATCTTTTTTTCATTATCTAATTTACCAAATTCAATTTCACCTAAACTTATATCTTTACGGAAATTGAGGAAAGTCATTAAATTATAAACCCACATATATATTTTTCTAAACTCAGACACATCTATTTTTTCATCAAAAGTTAATCTAAATATTGATTTTGGTTTACCCAAGTTATAGTCAGCTTTCATACAAGATGGCTTACTTGGCAAAGTAATACCTAATGTAATAGTTGCTTTTTTATCATCTACTTTAACTTCAAGCTTCTTACTTGTTTCATCAAATGTTTTTAATTTTAATTCTCCTCCACCTTCATCATAATTATAGCTGGTATTTCTTATATCAATTATTTGGTTAGGATAATAAAATAAATCAATAATACCGCTTTTAAAAGTAATAGTATTAAACTCTCTATCCACACTATTAAAGCAAATGTATCCAGAAGGTTTAGCAATAAAACCAGATTTAAATACTTTTAAATTACAGTTTAAAAAGAAAATCCTTTCATCTCCTATTGTAATTCCTTTAAGCACTTCGAGTTTTTCACTTTTGTTTGCTAAAAAATCATATTTTTTTATAGAACTTATATCTTGTGGAACTAACTGTAACAATTCACCATCATAAGTAAAAATATATGTTTTTTTCAAGTAATCTACATAACCACTTTGTAATTTATTTTCTGACATATTTCACCTTTCTCTAAACATATTTCTTTTAAAAAACTCTGTTTCTAAATAATATTGTATCTTCAATAAATAATACTTTTAGCATTATATCAAAGAAATAACTTTAATTAACTTTATTTAAAATATATAAGTTTTGTAATAGTAATAAAATTAGTCCAAGTATATATAATTTTACCACAAAAAATGACTTTTTTCATCATTCCACTATATTTTTCAAAAACAAATTATGTATTGATAAATAACCTGAAATATACAAAAAGATAGGAGTTTCAAGATACTCCTATCTTTCATCACTCCTCAAAATCCATCCTCTGTTTCATCACAATTCCTGACTGAAACTGTATTTCTATTTTGTTTACATTAATAACCCTTACTATCCTAATAAGTCTTCGCACCAGCTCATCATCAAACTCTCTTTTCAAATATCCTGATTTCTTTATATACTTTTCCATGTTATTGACTCTTTGCTGGTATTTATCTGCAAGAAGTTTTTCTTTTGCGGCTCTTGCCTTTGCTCTTTGCAATTCTCTTAGCTTATCAGCCGTCTTTTGATACTCACTATTAAAGTTATCATCTGAATTGTCACCTTTGGAGCTTATTTCTACCAGCTGCATGATATTTTTCTGACACTGTTCTATTTGCTCATCTATTAGCCTATTATCTTCTGTTGCACGATGACTTCCAATAATTTGAATTACATTTTCACGGAATGCCTGAACAAATTCTCCTTTATCCTCAACCACATTGTTTATTGCTGTCATAATAGCTTCCTGTAATATGCTTTCTTTTAATGTAGGTGAGTTTTTGCATTTTCTTGAGCCGTGTTTTAACCTATTGTCACATCTCCATACAGCCTGTTTTTGTCCATATTTTGACCACACTTGCCTGCGGTATGGCTGCCCGCACTCTCCACAGAAAAGGATATCAGATAATACATACTTTGAACTGTATTTTCCCTTTTTCATAGCTTCTTTTCTTTTTACTGCTGGCTTATAAATACTTGCTCTTCGAGCTTTTTCTTCCTGCACCCTGTGAAATATTTCCTTTGGGATAATTGCTTCATGGTCATCTTCCACATAGTACTGTGGTACAATGCCATTGTTTTTTACTTTCTTTTTTGTAAGGAAATCTATGGTATATGTTTTCTGCAGTAAAGCGTCACCCATATATTTTTCATTGGATAACATCTTGTCAATAGTCGATGCCTGCCATGTGCTTTTTCCTGTTACCGTCTTGATGCCTTCCGATTCAAGAATACGTTTTATCCTATAGCTACTGTTGCCTTCCAAGTAAAGCCTGAATATGCGTCGTACCAATTCTGCTTCTTCCGGCACAATCACAAGATTACCATTTTCGTCTTTTGTATAGCCAAGGAATTTGTTATGGTTTACAATTACTTTCCCTTCTTCGAACTTTCTTACAATACCCCAGTGGCAGTTTTCGCTGATATTTCGACTTTCTTCCTGTGCCTGGCTGCTAAGTATTGTAAGCAGAAGTTCTCCGCTGCCTTCCATAGTATTTATGCTTTCTTTTTCAAATATAACGGGAATATTCTTTTCTTTCAGCTTTCTTATATTTGTAAGTGCATCTACTGTATTTCGAGCAAATCGACTGACGGATTTTGTAAGCACCATATCAATCTTTCCTGCCATGCAGTCATCTATCATGGATTGAAAGTCCAGACGTTTTCTGGTGCTCGTAGCACTTTTGCCGTCATCAGCATATATTCCAGCTAGTTTCCAGCATGGGTTACTAGTAATCTTTTCTGTATAATAGCTTACCTGTGCCTCATAACTACTTTCCTGCTGTTCTTGAAGTGTGCTTACTCGGCAATAGGCTGCCACACGAATCATTTTCGTCTGTTGGTTTATATCATTTTTGTATGTATTAATTGCAGGTATGATAGATATATTCTTTTTTACTGATGGCATAATTCCACCTCCTTGATACGAACTATATTTTTATAACCATTTTTGAAATGAAATT
>CALWHO010000202.1 GCA_944380405.1 uncultured Lachnospiraceae bacterium | reverse complement strand
AGATTATTGGAGGCCCGCAGGGAAGCAGGATCTATGACACAGGAGGTGTTTCACCAACTATCACTTCTGGAACAGGAGGATTAGGCGCAAAAACAGGTTTATACTTTGTTACGAAGGATGAGCAAAGTGGTCTTGTGACAAAACAGTACAGCGGCACCATTGATGCAAGCTATGGAAAGGGCTTGGGGTGCCGACAGCATAGGACAGGTGTTTTGGAAAGCAGACTGCCAAGAGCTTTGCTGAACCCAGGAAAAGAAAAAACAAGACAAAACGGAAGGAGAATTAAAGAAGAAGACGAGGAAATGTTTACTCTTACGGCATCCGATATTCATGGAATATTGATGGATTCCCGTATCCGAAGACTGACGCCATTGGAAACATTTCGTTTGCAAGGGGTACCAGATGCGTATTTTGAAAAAGCAGCCAGTGTGTGTTCAGACGCACAGCTGTATAAGCAGATCGGAAACGCAGTTACAGTGCCTGTGGTACGAGCCATAGGCGAAAAAATAGCAGAATATTGGAAGAAAGAAAACTTTTAAAGCTGAGAACAGACCGATGGTCTGTTTTTTTATTACTTATTTTTAGGAGGAATTTTATATGATTCGTTTGTATGTGGCAAGTGAAAAACTTGTAAAGGAAGAAAAAGAAATTTGTGTAAAGCTTGTGCTTCCTGTGGAAGAAAAAGAAATCTGGATCGCTCTTCAGAAGGCAGAAATGGAATCTTTGGATGACTGCGAGATTTCAGATGTAGAGTGCGATTTAGAGGAAGCACAAGAGTTTTTGTGTTCTTTAGATATTAGTAATATAAATATATTTGAATTGAATGTTTTCGCTGGACTTCTTTCTGCTTTGCCAGAAGATGAATTAAGACTTTATCGTGAAAAATTAAAAGACATGCAGCCTAAAAGCCTTAAAGAAGCTATTTATGAGATTTGACACAGGCAGAAAAAATTGTAAAGGAGGTGTAGTATTTGAATGAAGTTATGAAACAAATGCAGAAAAGAATAGTGGAAGGTATACAGCTTCCAGTGTAATTAAACATAAAGAATGACAAAAAAACAAAAATGCAAAAAAGCGGATAAAGCCGCAAAAATCCCTTTAAATCAATGGTTTCAATGATTTAGGAAAAACAAATTGTTATTCTTCATGAATGTTAAATTTTTATGAAATAAAGTCAAAACCAACAATTCTTTATAAATTAAACATATCTTTAAAAAATCTTTAAAAGTCTTTAAAATCCCTTTAAATAAGGGTTTTTAAAGACTTTTATTATTATATCTTATAAAGAAAAAATTAGTAAATGATGAAAAGACTAACGAACTAATACTAACGAACTTCCAATTTAGTTCGTTAGTCGAAAAATCCGCTAAAATCAATAGGTTAAAGGCTATGTATCCAAAATATTCAAAAAAATGTGCATTAAAAATGACAAAAATAAAAAATGCAAATCTACCTTATTTATGCGTATGTATTATATAAGATAAGAAATCTTATCCTCTATTTTTATTTGTTTCTATAGTCTATGAGGTATACGATTGTCTTTTATTTTTATTTTCTTAAGAAAGTAAATCATGTGCATATCTATATAGTTTTTTTCTACATTCTCTATTAAGTTCTCTGTAAATATCAATAAGTGCTTCTTCATCTATGGATAATAAATAAGCTGCATCTTCGTTAAACTCGTATTTTTTGTTAGTACGAGTTTTTTCATTCTTGGATTCATTTAAAAATGGATCACCTTCTCCAGTATCTAACCAATTTTTTGAAACATGAAATATAGAACAGATTTTTTCTTTAGAAGTTTTACTTGGGTGAGTTCTACCGCTTACCCAGTCATGTACGTTACCAGTAGAAGCACCGATAGCCTTTGCAAAATCTTTTTGTGTTGTGTTTAAAAGATTAATAAGAGTTGCAACAGTTGTTTCTTTCATAATTATCTCCTCGAATTAAATTAGATAAATACGTAATTTACGAGTTTTAACTTGACTTAACTCGTAAACGAGTTTATAATAAAATGGTAAGAAATATTATCTAAATAATACCAAAAAGAGTATAAAAATGCTACATAAATTTATTGACAAGAAGGTGAGAAAATGGCTAAAAAACAGCTTACACCATACGGAGCAAAAGTTAAAAAAAGACTTGCGGAAAAAAATATGACGCTCAGGGAATTGGCTATGGCTGTTGGAGCTAATGAAAATTATCTTACGCAGGTCATACATGGCTACAAATCCGGTAAAAAATATTTAGAACCGATTTGTGATATTCTTGACATAAAAATCAAAACTGAAAGGAGGTGAGAAGTATGGAAATGCATGGAACAGTTGAAGAAGTTGAATTTGTATTAAAAAAAATCGACAGAAAGCAGTTTATCAATGTAAAGATTGAATTTGAAGAAAACTTTAATAAAAAAGTGGCAAGCGGAAGAAAGAAAAGAAAAAATGAAAGATGGGAGGAACCAGAGTTTTATAAAACGGTGAAAATTAGGCTTGCTGAAAGGTCAATGTCTCTTCTTGATTTATGCGATGAAGTGAATGTTAAGCCATCCTATTTAAGTCAAATTTTGTTTGAGAAGAGAAAGGGAGCTTTTGCCAAAGAGACAAGAAATAGAGTCGCTGCAATATTAGATTTGGAACGATAAGATATGGAGAATAATAAAAAAGCTCCCAGCCAGGGAAAAGCTGGCTATAAGTGGGAGCAAAGCAAAATAATTGCTTAATAATTATACTTCTAAAATCAAGTTTTGAAAAGAGGAAAATCGCAGCAGAACAAAAAATTAATAACAAATTAGAGGAATCTTTCCTGCATGGTTCTGCTGTGAATATGTGTGGGGAGGAATTTTATGACAGAAAATGAATGGAACTATGTTTTATGCAAGTTAAATGACGGAATGGATGTAAAGCTTTTAATAGACGGCTATGAGGTAGAACTCAAGATAGTTAAATATGGCATATCTGCAGCAGCTGTTATACCTTATATAAACGGCGAATATAAAAGCAGCTGGTTAATAAATGACTGTGAAGAACGCAAAAGGTTTTATCAGACTATAACAGGGTGCATAGGGAACAGAGAGTATCACGAGTATAAAGCAGTATGGACATCTATTAGGCTTATGCGAATTCATTTTGAAAGACAGAATAAAGAAATTGAATTACTGGATAGTTAAAGGTGGTTTAAATATGGAGTTAAAAAGATTTTATTTTACTTTTGGAACAGATGAGAGATACCCATATAGAGGTGGATGGGTGGAAGTGTGGGGTGTTGATTTGAACCATGCTGTACAGCTTTTTAAAGAAAAATATCCTAATCGCAGTGGTTATGTTTGGCTCAACTGTGCTGATTATTATAACGAAAGTGATTTTACAATGAAAGAAACGGGAAATCTTGGTGCATATTGTCATGATGTTATAGTGCCGAAAGGGGCTGAACACTATGACAAATGAGGACTGGGCATATGTTGAAGAAAGTTTAAAAATACCTTTTAAATTTGTGACGTTAGAATGTGATGGATATAAGCTTGATTTATGTCTTCAACGCATAAACACATATAAAATGGCTATATGTTTCTATGTAAATGGTTATTTAAAATGTGAATGGTTTAATGACTGTGAGGAACGCAGAAGATTTTTTAAGCGAGCTGAAAAATCTATTTTAACACCAGAAGGGAAAAAGAAGTTTAAAAAGATGTCCAAGAAAAAACAGGCGGAACTTCATGATAGTTACTTCTACGAAACCTATACTCCATATTGGACATCGTTTAGAAGTCTTAAAAAGCATCTCATAGATAATAATAAGGATATTAAGCTTATACAGAGAAAGTAATTATACAAAAGGTGGTGATACGGTGGAGGAAATATATTTAACAGTAAAGGAACTGGCTGAGTTGAAAGGATGTACAGAGAGATACATTCAGCTTCAGATTAATAGAGGCAATATTGAATTTATATGCATTGAAGGTCAGCGTACAGGACAAGGCGGTATTCAATACCGTATCCCTCTTTCGAGTTTAGATAGTAAACTCCAAAGTAAATTTAAAAGACGTTTAAAGGCACTTCAAAAGGATAGCCTTGAAGTCCCTGAAGGCAAACCTCTTCCTGTTGATTTAGAGCAGCTTACAGAAGAGGAAAGAAAAGAAATATCAACTTGGAACAAAATTATAAACGAATGGCAACAGTTTAGAGCTTTAAAAAAATGCAAGGTAGAAGCTGATGAGGCATTTATTGAAATGGCACAAATCAGGTATCCTGATATAAAAATTAACCGCAGAATATTATATCGCAAAGATAAAGCAATGAGAGAGAATGGTAATATAGCTCTTGTTGATGGCAGAGGAAAGCATAAAGCACACGCAAAGAAACTTACAGATGAAATGTGGGACATATTTGAGTACTACTATTTAGATCAAAGTAGAAAGACAGTAAAGCTATGTATGACATTAACTGAACTAAATTTAAAACAGATGGGTAGAGAGGACTTATTACCTCTTCCGTCAGTAACAACATTTCAAAGGGCAGTAAGTTCAATTCCAATACCATATGTTAAATATTTCAGATTTAGCGAAAAGCAGTTTATAGGAGAATGTGCACCATATATAAAACGTATGTATGACGATCTTGAAAGTAATGATATATGGGTAGCGGATAACCATACATTCGACATAATGGTAAATAAAAATGATTCACCTGTAAGAGTATATTTAACAGCTTTTATGGATGTAAGGAGTAGAAAAATAACAGGCTGGTGTGTTACAGATGCACCTTCATCAGACGCAACTATATATGCTTTAAAGCATGGTTGTGAAAAGTATGGTGTTCCAAAAGCTCTTTATACAGATAACGGCAGGGAGTTTTTATTCCATGATTTAGGCGGAAACGGATTTAGGAAAAAACGTAAAGATGGAGAACCTTTAAAACTTCCAAGCATACTTGATGATTTAGATATAGAGTTTAGAACGGCTCTTCCGAGAAATGCAAGAGCCAAAGGCATTGAGAGGGCATTTTGCACTGTTAAGGAAACTTTCTCAAAGCTCTATGAAGGATATACAGGAGGAACAATACTTGAAAAACCAGATAAATTAAAAAGTATTGTTAAAATGCCTGAAAAACTTACAGCTATTACAGAGTTTGAACATCAGGTTGATACATATATAAATGGCTGGTATAACAAGCAACCTCATAGTGGAGAAGGGATGAATGGAAAAAGTCCTGATGAAGTCTATGCAGCCAATCTTGTTGAGCAGCGAGTTATACCTAAAGATAAACTTAATCTTATGTTTATGAGATATGCAAAAGGTAACAAAGGCACAATTAAGGTTGGTAAAAATGGAGTAAGCCTTAAATTTTACGGCGAAGAACTTCAGTACTGGAATGAAGATTTATGGAAACTTTATTACGGTAAGGATGTATATGTCAGATATTCGCCTGATAACTTAAGTGAGGTACGAATATATGACAAAGACATGAGGTTCATATGTACTGCGGAGCTTAGAGGTGCTGTTGGATACAAGGCAAGCAAAGAAAGCATTAAAGAGTTGACTAAAGAAAAACGTAGTGCAATTAAAGCAGTAAGTGCATACAAGAAAAATAAAGAAGTAGAAGCGGAACAGGCGTTGAAACTATTGCTTGATGAAGCAGAACGAAAAGCTGGCAATAAAGTTAATATCAATCCTAAGATAGTAACACCTGTTTTAGCAGACGATAACGAAGTTGAATACAAAAAAGCATCTGGTGATGATGCTGGAGCAATTATAGACCTTGCCACGATGGTTGCAAGAATGAGAAAAGCTAAGGAGGAGTAATATGAGCGGCGAAAGATTAAGATTCACAGTTGAGGAAGCTATTGAAAAACTGAGGGAATATAAAGAAAAAACAGGAAAGTCACAGGCTAAAATAGCCCGTGAAATGGGTGTTTCTGAAGGTGCAGTAAGTGCATTTTTAAGCGGTACATATAAATCAATGGATAGTATTGTTCCGAAGGTCGAACAGCTGCTTACAATTACTGAAAAGAAGGAAGTAGCACCAAGGGAGCCTGGGTTTAAACATACAACAGTAAGTGATACGGTATTAAACTTAATAGCCTATTGCCATATAAGCGGAAAGATTGGAATTGTATATGGTGATGCAGGTGTTGGTAAAACAATGGCTATAAAGGAATATAAAAGAAATAATCCAGATACAGCAGTTGTAATCACCATATCACCTTGCTTTGCTACAATGACAGGCGTTAATGAACTTCTGGCTGATGAGCTGCATGTTCAGGAAAAAATAAGCCGCAAAATACAAAGAGAGTGTGTGAAAAGACTTCAAGGTACAAATAAGGTTGTAATTATTGATGAAGCACAGCACCTTACAGTTAGGGTTATAAATCATCTTCGCTGCATAGCTGATGAAAGCGGTGTTGGAATGGCTTTTATAGGCAACGATGAAATTTATACTAAAATGCACGGCAGTGGACAAGCTGCATATGCCCAGCTTTTCAGCCGAATAGCTGATCCAGAGCATGTTGTTACACGAGATATTAAGAAATCTGACATACAGTTGCTTTTTGAAGATATTGATATTCCTGAAGAGGCATTGGAAATTTTATATCAAATAAGCCATACAAATTACGGAGTTCGTGGAGCGGTTAATGTGTTTTTAAATGCTGCATCTGCATTTGGTGAGATAACAACGGAAGGAATAGCAGCTATGGCTAAAAAGATGAGCATTGCATGAGGTGATAACATGAAAAACGGAAAAAGACTTACAAAGAGACAAAAAATTTATCTGAAGAGTAAGGGGCTTAATCCTGAAAACTGGCTGGTATGTAAAGATACCAGTCAGGAAATGGTTATTCAGCATAAGATATCAGGAAAAACCAAACTGTTAAAGAAGGTGGCAGCATGACTGATGAATTGTTAATGCGATATACACCGACTCAAAGGTATAAAATACATGAGTTTATGAAAGTGCTTGCCCAAAGAAGCAGAAAAAGCAAAAGAATTTCAGAAAGCAAACAGCAGAAGATAGCAAAAAGCTGGGAAGAGTATGATTGTGATGTTGTAATAAGTGCTATGGAGGTTTATATGAATATGAAAACTTCCAATTCTGCCAATGAAAACTATGTCAGAGGAATAATGCGAAATAAACAAAAGGAGAAGGAGGCGAGACTAAATGGGAAAAACAGCAGAGGAAATAATCGAAAAGTGCAGATTACAGCTTCAGAAAGTGAAAGCAGAACAGGAAGAGAACTTGCAGAACTCGCAAGAGAAAGAAATATCAATACAGACTGTGACTTCTAATAAATGCCCTTTAGGAAAGTGTGATGGTAACGGATTAATATATGTTCCCGAATTTGATGCGTATAAAGTTTGTGAATGTATGAAGCTTGATGTACAAAAAAAGATGCTGAGCTTTGCATGTATTCCTGAAGAGTTCAGAGAGTTTAAAGTAAATGAGTTTGATGTATCTATATACAGCAGTGAGGAAAACAGAATTATTGCACAAGCAGCTAAAGGTGCAGCTGTTGGACTTGTTAAAAACTTTGAAAAGATAAATGATATAGGTAGGGGGCTTTATTTTTACAGTGCAATGACTGGAAGTGGAAAAACAAGGCTTATGGCAAGTTTAGGCAATGCTATTGTAAAAACTAAAAATGTTAATGTACGCTTTATTACAGCATCAAATCTCTTTGACAAAATCAAAGGAACATTCAATGGAGAAGATGATGAGTATGGCAAAATGATGGATGAAATAAAAAATATTGATGTGCTGCTGCTTGATGACATTGGTGCAGAAATGCCTACAGATTGGACATCATCAATATTCTGCTCAATATTAAATGAGCGTTTAACACAGAAAAAGATGACCATATTTACATCAAACTACAGTATAAATAAACTTCCCTATGATAACCGCATAATAAGTCGTATAAACAAAATGGCTGTACCAATACCATTTCCAGAGGAAAGTATTAGACAGGTAATAGCTGAAAGGGAAAATCAGGATTTTATAAAAATGCTTATGGAGGGATAAATATGAATATTATTTTTGCTTCATACATGGCAGGGATATTAACAGCATTTATATTTGTACTCCTTGGCTGCATATTAGAACGACTTGACATAAAAAAGATGAGATATACAAATATGAATATCAGATTAGAAAAATGTCTTTGGACTGCAAAGGCAAAATATTATAACTGTAAAAGGGAGAGATAAATATGAAAGAAACTATAAAAGCACTGGAAAGCTGGGATGAAGCAAGTAAATGCTTAAAGCTCATTGGGGAATGTGAGCTTACACTTGATACTATAGAGGCTGATATGAATTTGAAAATTAATGATGCAAAAACAGAGGCAGAAAAACTTGGCAAACCTCTGAAGGATAAAATTAAGTTATTAAAATCACAGCTTGAAGATTTTACAGAAGAACATAAGGCTGAAATAGAAGGAAAAACAAAGGTTCTTACATTTGGTAAATGTGGTTTTAGGCAATCAACAACGATATCTGTTCCAACTAAAAAGATTGATAAGGTCATAGCTAATTTGAAAAAATTTGGTATGCAGAATTGTATAAAGTTTGTGGAAACAGTAAACAAAGATGTATTAGCTACATACAGCGATAAAGATATAGCAAAGGTGGGTGCTACAAGAAAGATAGAAGATAAGTTTTGGTGCGAGGCAGATAAGGAGAAAATACGAGGTTGATTTTATGACAAAAGCTACAGCATCTCAAATAAGAAAAATTCATGCGTTGGCAAATGAAGTGGGTATCGATAACGATACCCTTCATTCTCATATTTACAACATAACTAAGAAAAAAAGTATAAAGGAGCTGAACATTACAGATGCCATAAATGTTATAGACAGTCTTCAAACAAGTGAAAAAGGAAGGATGACATGGAAACAAAGAAGATTTATTTTTTTTCTTTTTTTTCAGCTTAAATGGGTTGATGAAAAAGGGATGCCAGACGAAAAAATTATTACTGGTTTTGTAAAAAAACAGGCTAATGTTATAAGTATAGATTGGCTTACACAAAAACAGGCAAGTGTTGTAATAGATGCTATGAAAGCAATATTAAAAAAAGATAAGGAGAAAACTGCTGATGATTGAAACTCATTACGGATTAGTTTTTATAGTTGTATTGGCAGTAAATGTTTTACTAAAGGTAATTAAAATGTTTTTGAAAAATAAAAGGAGACGTAAAACATGAAGATTCATATAAATGCAGGACATGGTGGAAAAGATCCAGGAGCATGCGGTAATGGACTACAGGAGAAGAATATAACATTAAGTGTTACATTACTGCTGGGTGAAGAATTAAAAAAATACGGATTTGAAATTTCCTACACAAGGACAACAGATACATATATTGATCCATTAAATATAGCTCAAAAAGCCAATGGAGATGGCTCTGATTTATTTATATCAATACATACAAATGCTGCTACAAGCATATCTGCAAATGGCATAGAAACACTTTGCTATAGTTTATCAGGTGAGGAAAGTAAAATAGCACAGTGTGTTCAAAGCGAGCTTATAACAGCAACTGGATTTACAGATAGAGGTGTTAAAGAACGCTCAGATCTTGTTGTGCTTAATTCGACTTCAATGCCAGCAATGCTTATTGAACTTGGGTTTATAACAAGCAAAAGTGACAGTATTATGATTGCTAAATCAAATTTTCAGCAAAGATGTGCTCAGGCAATATCAAAAGCAATAGGAGAGTACTATGGTAATAGTAAGGTTAAGGAGGATTACGAAATGCGGGAAAAAACAGAAATACCACAATGGCAGACAGATGGACTTAGAAATCTTGTCAAATCTGGAATAATTGCAGATGAGGCATATTGGAGTAATAAAATGGATAAATCCGTAACTGTTGGTGAGGTATTAGGTTTGATTGGCAAACTGGTAAAATAAACAAAGTTAGGTGATAAATATGCAGAAGAAAAATAATAATATTGACATTGATGAGCTAAAAGAGCAGCACAGGCGTTATGCAGAACTTATTGGCATAAACAATTTGCTTATACTGTCAAAGGTTTATGGAGGAACGAGCATATATATCCCTAAAATAGAAGAAATATTAAAAAATAAAAAATATGCAAAGGTTATGGAGGAATTTGACGGTGGCAATATAAAAAAACTGGCAAGGAAGTATGGGATATCGGAAAGAACTATTTATAGATTAGTTCAGGATACAATTAGAGCTGCTGCTATCAAGCCAATGGATGGGCAGCTAAATATTTTTGATGATGAGTGTTTTTGACAAAAATAATTGACACTGTCATAGCGACTTGTCAAATATATATTTATATAATTATACCTGTAGGGCAGATGCCTTACAGGTATTTTTGTTATGGGAGGTTAAATGATATGGTAGAAATGATAGAAGTTGGATTTTATGCGATTGGTGTAAGTGCAATAGCATATTTAACGCTGAAGTTTGGAAAAAATCTTTCAGCTGAACTTAAAAAGTTAGAAACAGAAGCGACTGCCAGCACATCTTTTGTTGAAAGAAAAGCCTTAGAAACTGCAATAACAGTTGTTGAAAATGTTACAAATGCAGTGGTCTATAAACTTGAGCAGACAGATGCAAAGGAATTAAGAGAGAAGGTAAAAGCTGGGCTTGAAAGCAGAGAATCTCTTCTTAGGCTTGCTGATGAAGCATACAAAGAGATTACAGAGGTTATAGCAGATAATACACTTGATGTTTTAGGAAGTGCTATAGGTGACATTGAAGAGTATATAAGAGCTCTTATAGAAAAAAACGTCCTTGAAGCTAAAGCCACTGAAAACGCCAATACAAAATAAGAGGTGATGGAAGTGGAACTTTTGTTTAATAATGCGGCAAATATAGGAGTTGCTGCTGTTATAGTGGTTGTTCTTGTAAAGGCTTTTTTGGATTATAACAAGGATTTGACAAAACGAAATGAAGCTCTTTACACACAATTTACATCAGATGCCGCAAAAAGGGAGGAACAATACAGACAAGATGCGGAAAGACAAAAAAAAGAGTATAGACAGCGTGAGAATATACTTGTGTCTGAAGCTGCTCGCAGGGAAGAAATATTAAGGCAGGAAGCGGATAAGAGAGAACAACTTTTAAAAACCGAAGCTGCAAAAAGAGAAGCAGCATTAATAAATACAATAGAGGGATTTTCAGCAACAATGGAAAAAATATCTAAAACCATGGAAGATATTAAAGACAGCACAGAGCGTATGCAGTCAAAAATAGGGAGTATAGAGGATAAACTTAAAATGGCAGGTGATGAATTTGGAGAAAGAGAAAGTGTTGGAGATAGCTGAGGCAAAGAAGCTCAGAGGTGACATTATTGAAACAATGTACACTATATATCCAGCTGAAACTACAGTATCTACTCTTAGAAGTATGCTTAGGTATAAGGGTATACAAAGTGATGCAAATATTAAAAGAGCTCTTTTTTATCTTGAAGGTAAAGAATATATTAAACTGTTGGAAAACGAAAATTATGAAGACAACAGAATTATGCTTTTGCCATTAGGCATTAATCTGGCAGAAAGTGATTTTACAGATGTGGGAGTGATTATTGATGAGTAATATGCTTAGTATTACAGAAAAACAGATATTAAGAGGCTATTGTCTTAAAATCTGTGATCAGGCTGAACCTCTCGGAGCAGGAATAGAGGTTATTCATTCAGCACTTAAAAAAAGCGGTGTAATATATGAAAAAGCAGATGTATTAGAAGCATGCAGGTATCTTGAAAAAAAGAACCTTATTGTTTTACAGCATATTGAAAACAAAATACTTGGCATAGAGCGTTTTATAGCACATATAACAGCAAAGGGAACAGATGTCCTTGAAGGCACATTAAGTGTAGAAGGGATTGAATTAATATGAGCATAAGACGAAATAGAAGCCACAGCAACATAGATCG
>CALWHO010000201.1 GCA_944380405.1 uncultured Lachnospiraceae bacterium | reverse complement strand
GGAGAAAAGAGGTTTTATCCAGAATTTGACAGTGTACGTGAAATTGCTATTAAAAATGACGTTAATATTGATGATGTTTATACTGCCGTAAAATCAGTATCTAAAAGTAAATTATAAATTAATTGTTACATAATTGTTAACAAAAACAGATAAAAACCCTGCAAAAACAGGGTTTTTATATTGTTTGTAGGAAAAATTTAATAAATTGTTATGTAATTGTTAAAAAGTAATTGACATATTTGTTATGGTTTATTATAATGTTTTTGTAATAAAAATGTAACATTTGTTAATTCGGAGGCAGAAAATGAAACTTAATCATAAAATGGCAAAGGTTTTAGTAATAAGCTCCTTAGCTGTGGCAAGCTTTTCATTAACAGCTTTAGCAGAAATAAAGGGAACTATAACTGGAAGCGGAGTAAACGTAAGAAGTGCAGCAAGCACAGATTCTTCTACAGTTGCTTCATTAAGTAATGGAGAAGAAGTTGAAATTCTTGCAAAAACTGGCGACTGGTATAAAATATCTTACAATGGAGAAGCTTATGTTTCAGCTGACTACATAGACGTTGTAAGCGTAACAGGCACAATATCAGGCAGCAATGTAAACATAAGAAAAGAGCCTTCTACAGCTTCAAAAATAGTGGCTACTACAAAAACAGGCGATACAGTAAATGTTGTTGCTCAGAGCGATGACTGGTACAAAATTATAAGAACAAACGGTGATGTTGCTTATGTAAGCAAAAGCTATGTAACAGGAAACATGTTTGAAGAACTTCCAGCATTTACAGAAGTTTTAACAGCAGAAAACACAAACATGTATGCTATGGTAACATCTTCTACAAGTCTTAACCTTAGAAGTGAAGCAAGCACATCTTCAGCAGTAGTTGAATCACTTCCAAGTGGCACTGTAATGGATGTTTTAGAAGCTGGCAGCCAGTGGGTTAAAGTAAAAACTGATGCAGGCAACACAGGTTATGTTTCAGCTGAATATGTATCTATTCGTACAGGCGAAAAGCCATCAAGAAGCAATACTTCAAAAGGCGATCAGGTTGTAGCATTTGCTAAACAGTATCTTGGTACACCTTATGTATGGGGTGGTACAAACCTTAACAGCGGCGTTGACTGCTCTGGATTTGTTTATTCAGTATACAAAAACTTTGGTATCTCTCTTAACAGATCATCTGCCTCAATGGTATCAAATGGAGTAGCTGTTGATAAAGCAAATCTTCAGGCAGGAGACTTAGTATTTTTCGATACAACAGGTGTTAACGATGGTGGTATATCTCATGTAGGTATATACATTGGAAATGGTGATTATATCCATTCTTCATCAGGTTCTGCTTACAGCGTTATAATAAGCAATCTTAATGAAAACTACAGTGCAAGAACTTATGTATGTGCAAGAAGAGTTTTAAGATAAGTAAAATTTAAAGGATGGCAATTTTTATTGCCATCTTTTTTGTTTTATGATATGCTTTAAAGTTGTAACGGTTTTGTTAAACTTTTGAAAAAAATGTGGTTTTGTATAATAAAATATATTATTATATTAATGTGTTTATTGTAATTATATGTTTTAGGAGAATGTGATATGAATAAATATATTAAGAAAACTTTTGCTTTTACATTTGCAGCTATAATGGCAATAGGTATTTCAGCAGAATTTCCTTATAAAGCAGAAGCAGCCAAAACACTTTCACAGCTTCAGGATGAAAGAAACGCTCTTGCAAAAGAGACTAAAGAAGCAAAGGCTCAGCTTGAGGAACTTAAAAATAAACAGCTTTCTGTTCAGGAAGAGCTTGATGCTGTTGACAAACTTCTTGTAGCAGCTCAGGACGAGGTAAATAAGGCACAGACAGACCTTGCAGATGTAACAGCCAGACTTGAAAACTCTAAGGCAGAGCTTGAAAAGGCAACAGATGCAAAAGAAAGCCAGCTTGAAGTATTTGGCGAAAGACTTAGATTTTTCTATGAACAGGGAGATGTTGGATATCTTGACATTATATTTGAGGCAGAAAGTTTTTCAGACCTTCTTATAAGAATGCAGTATGTTCAGGATATAATGGCGTATGACAATAATCTTCTTGAAAGCCTTAAAGAAAATGAAAAAATAATTAATGAGAAAACTCTCCAGATAGCAGAAGAACAGGAAACAGCTCAGGCACTTTTAGACCTTCAGGAACAGAAGAAAAACGAAATTGAAGCTACAAGACAGGAAAAAGAAACTTTAATGGCTTCTTATATGCAGGACGAAGAAAAATATCAGCAGATAGTTGAAATGAACGAAGAAGCCAGCCGTGAAGTTGAAAGACTTATTGCTCAGGCAACAAGCTCATCAAGTTCATCAGGCAGTACGTACGTATATACAGGCGGTCAGCTTAACTGGCCAGTGCCTTCAAGAGCAGCTTCACCATCAAGCCTTTCAAGTGGTTTCGTTTACAGAAAACGTCCTATAGGCAGTGGCTATGAAAGTCATACAGGTTATGATATACCTGCGGGCTATGGTGCTGATATTGTTGCTGCTGAAGCAGGAACAGTTATTTACAGCGGCTGGATGAATGGCTATGGATATACAATTATGATTAACCATGGAGGCGGACTTGTAACTCTTTACGGTCATAACTCAAGCCTTGTGGTATCAAAAGGTCAGAGCGTATCAAGAGGTCAGGTTATAGCTAAATGCGGCAGTACAGGTAACTCAACAGGTAACCATTGTCACTTTGAAGTACGTGTAAATGGTTCAGCCGTAAGCCCTGAGTCATACCTTGGTGTTGCTAATGTATCTTATTAAAACTAAGTATAAAAAACTGTATTTTGTATTTATTTCAATAATGCGGAAGGGTTCGGGAAACAACCAGTCAGTAAGTTTGCTAAAGCAAACTCCAGCCACAAGTGGCTGTCCGCCTATCTTGGCGGTACCTTGTTTCCCGACTGGAATCCGCAGGCAGAATTCATTTCTGACGAGGAAAAGCAAAGCACCTGACGAACTAAGGCGGCAAAGCCGTTTTCCGAAGGAAAATGCCGACATAGAG
>CALWHO010000200.1 GCA_944380405.1 uncultured Lachnospiraceae bacterium | reverse complement strand
TCCGTTTCAACTGCGCCTAGGCGTATACTTGTTTCATTGGCTATTTTTTTTGTATAGACATCTCTTTCAACAGGAGACTCAATTTTGCTTATAAGCTCTGACGCCTCCTGTGTAAAATATACTCTTTGGGAAACATCGTCCATGTTATACTTCTTTTTAGCACATTTAAGCTGAAAATCCATATAATTAACTGCTTCCACAAGGAGCTTACTAAACTCAAGAGAGCCTTTATTTTTTATAAACTCGTCAGGGTCTTTGCCATCTGGCACCTGCAAAACCTTTACCCTAAGACCTTCGCCCACAAGTATTGGTATTGCCCTTAAGGCTGCCTTTTCTCCTGCCTCATCACTGTCAAAGACAAGTATTATATCAGAAAAATACTTTTTTAGCAACCTTGCATGTTCTTCATTAAACGCTGTACCAAGTGAAGCTGCAACATTTGTAAATCCTGCCTGATATATGCTTATCATGTCCATATATCCTTCACATATTATAATTTCTTTCTTTTTTGAAGCTCTCGCAAAGTTTAAGCCGTAAAGATTTTTCTTTTTATTAAATATAATTGTTTCAGGTGAGTTAAGGTATTTAGGCTCGCCTTTATCCATTATTCTGCCGCCAAAGCCTATTATTCTTCCCGATACATCAATTATTGGGAACATAAGCCTGTCGTAAAACCTGTCGTGGTATCCTCTGCCTGATTTATTTTGAAGCACAAGACCGCTTTTTAAAATATCGCTGTCGTTAAAGCCATTTGCTTTAAGGTATTTATAAAGCTCGTCCCTGCCCTTTGGAGAATATCCAAGACCGAATTTTTTTTGTATATTTTCTTTTATCTGTCTTTTTTCTATGTAACTTAAAGCTGCTTTTCCTTCCTCACTATGGAGTCTGTCATAAAAAAACCTGCCTGCTTTACGGTGCATTTCATATATATTCTGTCTTGATTTTTCTTCTTCAAGGGCTTCTTTTGTATACTCAGCCTCAGGAAGTTTAATATTTGCCATATCTGCAAGTTTTTTAACAGCTTCCACAAAATCGCAGTTTTCCATCTGCATAACAAAGCTTATTACATTACCTGCCGCTCCACAGCCGAAACAGTAATAAAGCTGTTTATCACGGCTTACTGAAAATGACGGCGTATCTTCGTTATGAAAGGGACATAACCCAAAATAAGAGCTGCCTTTTTGTTTCAAAGGAAGGTATCTGCTTATGACATCTACTATGTCGTTAGAGCTTCGCACCTGCTCCAGCAGTTCCTGCGGATAAAACATTAAGCATCACCTCTTTTAGTTATTCTGCACAAAAAACAAAATTCCTTTTTTATATTTCAAAAAATTAATAAATATTCCAAGAAGATGGGATAAAATAGTCAGTATACATTTTTATGGCATATCTGTCGGTCATACAGGCTATATAATCACATACCACCTGTTCTTTGTCTTCACCCTGTTCAATAAGGCGTATAAATTCATCTTCCATAAAATTTATGTTGTCCTTATATAATCCGTATAAGCCTTTAATCATGTGGTTTACCTTTACGGCTTCTCTTTTCGCTCTTTCATCGGTATAGACATTTTTAAACATAAAGCTTCTAAGGCTGCCCACAACTTCTGCCATATTCTCGCTCATTTTTATATCGTCTTTATAAATGCTGTTTTCAATTACGTTTGTAATCATGGCATTAAGGCGGTTGCTGCTGTTTACACCTAAAACCCTTGTGATATTTTCAGGTATGGCATCTTCAGCCAAAACGCCTGCCCTCATGGCATCATCAATATCGTGATTTATATATGCTATTTTGTCTGAAAGGCGTACAACCTTACCTTCCATAGTGGCAGGAGCTGACCTTGAGCGATGGTTAAGTATACCGTCACGAACTTCCCAAGTAAGATTTAAGCCTTCGCCGTCTTTTTCAAGTCTGTCAACAACCCTAAGGCTCTGCTTGTTATGCTCAAAGCCATTTGGTGTAATAGCGTTTAATGCACTTTCACCAGCATGACCAAAAGGCGTATGACCAAGGTCATGACCAAGAGCTATGGCTTCTGTAAGGTCTTCATTAAGCTTTAATGCTCTTGAAATAGTTCTGGCTATTTGCGACACTTCAAGGGTATGTGTAAGCCTTGTTCTGTAATGGTCACCTTCAGGAGATATAAAAACCTGTGTTTTATGCTTAAGCCTTCTGAAAGCCTTGCAGTGTATTATTCTGTCACGGTCTCTTTGGAAATCTGTTCTTATGTCGCACTTTTCCTCGTATTTTGCTCTGCCTTTTGTATCACGGCTTTTGCATGCAAAATGACTTAAATTTTTATACTCATTTTCTTCCTGATTTAATCTTAAATTCACTCTGCCACCTCCTTTTAATAAAACATCTTATTATAATATAATTCGCCATTTTACTGTTAAATCCTTTTAGAAAGCAAAATTTTCTGTTAATTTATGCATATTAATATGGACTATATTCATAAAATGATATAAAATATATTTGTTAAGGCGTATTTATGGAGGTGGTTTTATGCCTGCAATTAAAATAGAAATGGGAAACAAATGGAAAATTGAAACAGCAACGGCGATTAAAAACATAGTCATGACAGAAGTTAAATATGCTATGCAGCTTAAATCTACCAATAGAAATATAAGGGTTATCCGCTATGATCAGGACCTTTTTGAGCTTAGCGATCCATACGAAATATTTATACAGATAGATATGGTTAAGGGTCGTGACGAAGAATTTAAACGCAATCTTTACAAAAATATTGTAACTGCCATAGAGCAGAAAACTCTTTTCAAAAAAGAAAACGTACTTATACTTATAAATGAACAGCCAGCTGAAAACTGGGGTGTAAAAGGCGGACTTCCTTACAGTGATTTTATTAATTAAAACAGAAAACCCACATGAAAGGTTTCATATTTCATGTGGGTTTTATTTTGTTTTAATAAAAACTGCTATTTATTTAACTGCTGCCTTTGCTTTTTCAAGGTAGTTATAAGCATTTTGAATATGTTCATCTATTTCTTCTCTTACATGTGGAGCATAACCATTTACATACTCTATTTCAATTTTAATAAAGCCTGCAACAGATTTAACCATTTCATTACGAGCTGCTTCAAGATAGCCAATAGCTAATGACTGGTTAGGGTAAAGATTCTTTAAGCTGCCATCAATTTTTGGGAAATTGTCTGTGCTTGGTGGGTCGCTTTCTGTTGCATTTGCTATTTCAATTAAGTCATTATTGTATTTCAAACTGTCATAAAGCTGATTAAATGTTGCACTGAAGTCTTGACCTGATGTTGAAGGTGTTGTTGTTGAAGATGATGAGCTGTTTGATGATGTATTATTTGAAGGAGTCTTGCCTAAAAGCACTTCATAAGCTCTAAATGCTGTAATTATGCTCTGCTCTCTTGTATAATTGTCCTTAGGAGCAAACTGATTATATCCAACACCACTCATAATACCTGCTGCCTGTACTTTTCCAACAGAATCTTTTGCCCATGATGAAATGCTACCGCTATCGGCAAATGTTGGAGCTGATGCAGGAAGTGACTTACTGCAAAAATCAAATAAATTATTTATCATTGTTGCTGCCTGTTCTCTTGTTAAAAGCTCATTTGGTCCAAACTTACCATTACCAATACCAGACATTATTCCTGCAGAGTACATACGTTTTACTGCAAAATTCTGAGTATCTGTAAATGGATGACTGTCAACACCATTGTAGTTTTTCCAGTGTATAAAAGAACCTTTTCCGCCAGAGTAATCGTTGCACAACTCATCAAGAAGTATGGCAAACTCCTCTCTTGTAATATTGTCTTGATATCTGCCCTGTACTTCTTCCGGCACAAGACCATAAGCTATGGCACTGTTTACAGTACCTGCTGCCCAGCTTGATGGCGTATTTGATGCAAATACAGCTGATGGAAAAGCTGTAATACATAAACTTGACGCCATAAATACAGCAATACATTTTGAAAATAATCTCTTCATATAAAATCAATCTCCTTCCCATAAATTAAATTTATATAAATAAATTATATCAAATAAAATATATACTTCCACACTTTGCATATTTTTTGTACAACTTTTAATGCAAAATAAAAAAGCAGTATTTGATTTAACCAAATACTGCTTAATTAATAGTTCTTTTTATGTCTGATATGCTCAATACCCTGTCTTAATACATTTTCAACATGACTATCATCAAGAGAATAAAAAACTGTTTTACCCTCTTTTCTGTATTTAACAAGGTCATTTTGTCTTAACACCCTAAGCTGATGAGAAACAAGTGACTGTGTCATAGAAAGCCTTTCGGCAATGTCATTTACACAAAGCTCACCTTCCAAAAGCAGGCTTAATATTTTAACCCTTGAACCATCGCCAAATACTTTAAAAAAATCAGCCACATCTATTATAAACGTTTCTCTGCTTTCAGGGTCTATTTCTTTTATTGATGAAATTACATACTCTGTTTTTTTACTGCTATCCATAACGGAACATCTCCTATATTTTATGTTCAATATAGTATTTTATCATCATTAATATATAGGTGTCAAATTTTTGATATATTAATTGCAGCTATTGCATTTTATTTCCTTTGGTGCTAAACTTAATTACAACAAATTAATAAAAATTTTGCTGGGGGTGCCGTAATAGGGACGGCTGAGAAAAATTTCCTTAAAAATTTTACTCCTGAACCTGATTCGGATTATGCCGACGTAGGAAAGCAATATTAGTTACGAAGAAGGTCAAAATAAGAATGTACATTTTGTATGATTTTATTTTGGCTTTTTTATTGCCAAAAGAAAGGAAGGATTTTTATGAATATGAATACAAAGAAATTAACAATATGCGCTATGTTTATTGCCATAGGCGTGCTTTTGGGTCAGGTTATATATATACCTGTAGGTGCATCTAAATGCCTGCCTATTCAGCACACACTTAATGTAATATCTGCTGTGCTTTTGGGACCTTTTTACGGAGTTGTAAATGCATTTTGCATTTCTCTTTTAAGAAACTTTATGGGTACAGGCTCTATACTTGCCTTTCCAGGAAGCATGATAGGTGCTCTTGTGGCAGGGCTTGCATATAAGTATACAAAAAGCACTCTTGCAGCTGCCTTTGGCGAAGTAATTGGCACAGGCATTATAGGCGGACTTCTGGCAGTGCCTCTTTCAGTTTTTGTCCTTGGCACAGAAGCTGCAGCACTTATGTATGTAATTCCATTTGCCATAAGCTCCATAGGCGGAAGCATTATAGCTTATATATTATTAAAATCAAAGGATTTTCTTAAACTTGGCATAAAAGAATAAAAATAATAAATTACTTTGGAGGTAGAAAATATGAAAAACGTACTTACAATAGCAGGCAGCGATACTTGCGGAGGTGCTGGCATACAGGCTGACTTAAAAACATTTTCTGCACACGGAACATACGGCATGAGCGTTATTACAGCCGTTACTGTTCAAAACACACAGGGCGTTTTTGGCTGTCAGGATATTACTCCTGAAATAATAGCAGGTCAGATAGACGCTATATTTACAGACATATTCCATGTTGATGCTGTAAAGGTAGGCATGGTAAGCCAGATAGAAACTATAAACACTATTGCAGATAAGCTTGAAAAATATAAACCTGCAAATATTGTTATAGACCCTGTTATGATTTCAAAAAGCGGT
>CALWHO010000199.1 GCA_944380405.1 uncultured Lachnospiraceae bacterium | reverse complement strand
TAGGGAATAGCCTGTTGGGTTTGAGCCACCTGTAATTATATTTACAAGTTTTTTTCTATATGTGGCTGAGTCCAAAAGGGAATAAAGCTCATTAAAATCGTTACTTTTAGGGTCAAAAGAAATAGTTATTGTTTCATGTTTTACTGTGTCATTTTCTGTGTATGAGTTGGAGTATATTGCCTCACATTTTACTATATTTTCTTTGTTTAAGCCGTTCATAGCATCTGAAAAAGAATATGGGCGAAAATACCACAGCACAATAAATACAACAACACATATTTCTATAATGGTGATTACTTTTCTTTTAGGAGGAGCTATTTTCATAAAAATTCTCCTTTCTTTGTAAATCAAATAAGGGCAATAAGTTTATCTATATCCTTACAAACTACATCAAGGCTCTTTTGCCAGAAGCTTTCTTCTGTAATATCTATGCCAACAGAAAGAGCAACGTCCTTGAGGTTAGCCTTTCCTGTAAGAGAAAGCATTTTTCTATAATCATCACAAAAAGCAGAGCCTTTTTCTTCATATATTCCATAAAGACCCTTTGCAAAAAGAAGTCCAAAGGCATAAGGGAAATTATAGTAGTTATAATCTCCATCATAATAATGTGATTTACATACCCACATATATGGGTGCATATATTTTTCATCAAGACCTTCGCCATAAGTTTCTTTCTGGCACTGAAGCATTAATGAAGCAAGTTCTTCATGGGAAAGAGGTCCATTTTTTCTTTTTTCAAATACTGCATCTTCAAAAAGGAAGCGGCAGAGTATATCAACAATTACCTGAGCATTATCGGAAACATCAGCTTCAAGTATTGTAAGAGCCTCTTTAGGTGTGGCTTTTTCAAGGGCTGCGTTTTTAACAAGTGTTTCACAAAATGTTGAAGCAGTTTCTGCAATAGGCATAGGATAGTCGCTATTAAGGAATGTTTCATTATTAAGCTGTTCACCATGGTAGCCATGACCAAACTCATGGGCTATTGTAATTACATCATTAAATGAGCCTGTGAAGTTTGTAAGTATACGGCTTTCACCTATGGAGTGAAGGTTAGAGCAGAAAGCACCGCCTCTTTTACCTTCCTTTGGATAAACGTCTATCCAGCGATTATCAAAAGCTTTTTTTGCAAAATTCCCCATATCATCACTGAATTTTGAAAAGTTTTCAATTACAAATTTCTGTGCTTCTTCATAAGTAAATGTCATATCGCTTTTACCTACAGGAGCAAAAAGGTCATAAAAAGGAATACCATTTTTATGTCCCATATGTTCAGCTTTTTTAATGAAATATTCCCTGAATTTTGGAAGGGATTTTTTCATTGCTGTTATCATGGCATTAAGTGTTTTAATATCAAGGCGTGAGTCCTCAACTGTCATTTCAAGAGGTGATGGGTATTTTCTTAATGCACATGTAGTTATAACTTCGCCCTTTATACCATTAAGGCAGGCGGCAGAAGATGGTGCTATTGATTTTAAGGCTTTAATTTCCGCTTCATAAGCTGCTTTTCTTATGTATTCTTCGCCAGAATATGCCATATTTCTAACGGCAGGAAGAGGGTACTGGTGAAGTTCTTCGTCTATATACACATCACAGTTTAATGTTGATGTAAGTAAATCCTGAAGTTTTGACCAGGCAAGAGAACCTGTTGTTTTCATTTTGGCTATTACATTTTCTTCTTCTGCTGAAAGAGTATGAGCACTTTTTGAAAGTATTTCATTTAAGAAAAATTCATGTGTTTTTAAAACTTCGCTTTTTTCAATAAGTTCTTTTGGGTTTTCGAGAGATGAGAACCATTTTTGGAATATAGTTTCAGGCACTGCTGTATCGGAAACTATATTTTCTATTAAATCAAGTGTTTTTGAAGCTGTTTCGTTTTCTGCATCTGTGCTTAATGTCAAAAGTGAGTATTCACCAAGGGCAGAAGCAAGGGATGACATTTTATTTTGGAAATTTATATAATACTCTGTTTTTTCAAGGGCGTTTTCATTTGAAACAAGGTTTTCATTGCACCAAGAATTTAATTTTTCTATATATTCTTTTAAAAGAGATAAGTCATTTTTAAATTTTTCACTATCAAATGATGTATAAAGCTCTTCAAGGCTCCATGCATATTTATCCATGTAAAAAACCTGCCTTTCTTGTTTTTTTATAGTGTATCACAGCAGCATTTGTTGTGGCAAATATTACTTTTAACTATATAATGTACTGGAAAAGGAAACCATATTGAAGTATAATAAATATATATGTGCATTTATTGTTTGTACTGTATATTAATATATACCAATGAAAAAATATTACAGACGGACTTTTAATATTTCATTTGACGGAGGTTTGATAGAAAATGGACAAGAAAGATTGGAAGTTGGAAACAATAGCCGTACAGGGCGATTTTTGGGGTGAAAATGCAGGACCAAGAGTTCTTCCTTTATACCAGAGCACTACATTTAGATATGATACATGTGACGAGCTTGCAAAGGTTTTTGACTTAGAGCAGGACACATGCATGTATACAAGACTTGCTAACCCTACAAGCATTGCTTTTGAAAAGAAAATGGCAATGATGGAAGGCGGCGTTGGCGCTCTTGCTACATCATCAGGTATGGCTGCAACATCACTTGCTATTATGAATTTATGTAAGGCTGGCGACAGCATACTTGCAGCTGCAACTATTTATGGCGGCAGTGTTACTCTTTTTTCAACAACATTTAAGGATTTAGGTATTGAAGTTATATTCTTTAATCCTGATGACACAGCTGAAAACATTTTAGCTCT
>CALWHO010000198.1 GCA_944380405.1 uncultured Lachnospiraceae bacterium | reverse complement strand
GTCCATTCGTAGTTTTCGCCTTCAGCAGCATGAAGAAGATTTTCTGCTGTATCGCCTAATTCACCAAGAGCTTTAAACCAAAGTTTAGCGTGTTCTTTTTCGTTTTCAGCAGTTTTAAGGAATAATTCTGCAATCTGTTCAAAGCCAGCTTTTTTAGCTACAGAAGCAAAATATGTATATTTGTTGCGAGCCATAGACTCACCAGCAAAAGCCTCCCAAAGGTTCTTTTCTGTTTTTGTGCCTGCATAAGGATTTTTAGCTGTAGGAGCAGGTGCTTCCTCTACCTTTACAAAAAATGAAGCATCCTTTTTGCATATTGGACATACAAAATCCGCTGGCAAAGGTCCTTCATGAACATAACCACATACTGTACATTTCCATTTTTCCATATTTTTATCCCCTTTCACATTTAAAATATTACTTTTATCTTCATAGCTTGTATGAAGCATTTTTTCTGCCATTGGGCTGAGAGGTTTACCATAAAATTCCTCATATACTTTTTTAATATCTGGATTTTCATGGCTCTTACGCACAGTCATTGAGCTGTCTTTTGTATAAAGGCTTTCTATTCTTTTTTTACGAACAGCATCTTTATCCTTCATAATATCTTTTGGCTGACCGCCTCCGCCTATACAGCCTCCTGGACAGGTCATAACCTCTACAAAGTGATAATTCTTTTCGCCTTTTTTAATTAACTCAATAAGCTTTCCTGCGTTTTCAGTGCCATATACAACAGCTACATTTAAATTTATATCGCCTATAGAAATCCGGGCTTCTCTTATGCCTTCATAGCCTCTTACATCTGTAAGCTTAATTATGTCAATAGGAGCACTTTCACCTGTAACAAATTCATAGGCTGTACGAAGTGCTGCTTCCATAACACCGCCTGTGTTACCAAATATAACACCAGCACCAGAAGCCTCTCCCATTAAGTTATCATAATCGCTGTCTTCAAGGGACATAAAATCAATGCCCTCTTCTTTTGCCCATTTTGCCAGTTCTCTTGTTGTAAATACGTAGTCCATGTCTCTCATTGATTCATCGCCACGGTACTTAGCTGAAGCACACATTTCATCACGGCGTATTTCAAACTTCTTTGCTGTACATGGAGTTAATGCCACGTTAACTATTTTTTTAGGGTCAATACCCATTTTAGATGCAAAATATGTTTTTATAGTAGGTCCCTGCATACCTATAGGGCTTTTTGATGTAGAAATATTTGGAATGATTTCCGGATAGTATATTTCAGCAAACTTAACCCATGCAGGACAGCAGCTTGTAAATTGAGGAAGCGGTGCTGTTTTTTTAGTTAAACGCTCTATTAATTCACTTGCCTCTTCAACAATAGTTAAGTCAGCTGCAAAGTTTGTATCAAGAACATAATCAACTCCAAGTTTTCTAAGGAGAGAAACCATTTTGCCCTGTACAAAGCTTCCATCTTCCATTCCAAACTCTTCGCCTAAAGCTGCTCTTACAGATGGTGATGTACTTACAATAACTATTTTTTCGCTGTCTTTTATTGCATTTTTTATATCGTTATATTCATATCTTTCAATAATGCTGTCTACAGGACAGACATTAGCACATTGTCCACAGTTAATACAAACAGCCCTGCCGCCTGTTTGTTCTAAAGTGTATGTTCCATGCACGCCAATGTCTTTCGTACAGACATCTTTACACATTCCACATTTAACACACTTTTCTTCAATTCTGCAAATACTTTCATTGTCCAGTTCAATAGGAACTCGAACATTCATTGGTAAGTGATTCATATAACATCTCCTTTTCATTAATATTTTTTAATGGAATTTTTCCTAAAAACATAATACTAGAATAAAATAATATAATCAATAAAATTTTGACTATCAATATATAACAATATATATAATAAATTTTATATACAATTACAAGAAACCTTTTTACCAAAAAACTGTTTATAAAAATACTCCTTAAATAATAAGGAGTATCAATTAAATGTATATTCAGTTTTCACTATTATTTACAAATTTTTCAGTCTTTTTTTTCACTCTTTGAAGTGCATTATCTATACTTTTTTCTGTTTTTTTATTTAAATGAGCAATTTCGCTGTAGCTTTTACCCTGAAGATAAAGCACAAGCACCTGTTTTTCAAAACTGCTTAATGACTCAGCTATATGCTCAATTATAAAGTTTCTGTTTTCCATGCCTATAAATATCGTTTCAGGGCTTGTTGCAGCCTCTGATGACTCAAGCATATCAATATATGTTTCTTCTCCATCATCATCAAATACTGCTTTATTAAGTGAAATTGAAGAATTTAAAGGCATGTGCTTTTGTCTTCCTGCTGCCTTTATGGCAGTAATAAGCTGTCTGTTTATGCAAAGCTCTGCAAAGCTCTTAAAAGAAGCATTTTTATTTTCGTTATAGTCCCTTATAGCTTTATAAAGACCAATCATACCCTCCTGTATAATATCTTCTCTGTCTGCACCTATTAAAAAATATGCCGTTGCCTTATTTTTTACAAAGGGCTTATATTTATTAAGAAGATAGTCCTGAGCCACATGGTCGCCATTATGGACAAGGCTTATTATATCCTCGTCTTTCAAAATATTATAATCTGCCAACTTATCACCCTCTTTTACATTTTCATTCTTCGCATTTGTTCAAGTATATTTCTGGTTTTCTCATCACGGTTGTCCATAAGCCGATTGCTCTTTGGGGTCTTATTTTGTATGAAAGTTTCTCTAATTTGATTATTTATTGAATTTACTTCATTTTTAAGCTCTCTTGCAGACATTCTTACAGCACCATGACCAAGTATTATAAGCTGTTCCAAACCATCACTTGTGGCAACTCTTACCTTGCACTCTCTTGGCAGTGAATGAACTGTTTTTTCTATGTAATGGTCTGCTGTTTCTGCTTCTTTAGTAAAAACAACGTATATGTTGTTATATTCATAGATAGTTCCAACATTGCCTTTAACAAGGTATCCATCAAAAACAACTATAACTGTAATATGGCTTTTATACCCCTGATAATTGCTCATAATATCCATAAGTTTTTGTCTGGCACTTTCAAGACTTACTTCACAAAGCTCAGAAAGGTCGTCCCATGCATGTATTATATTATATCCGTCTACAAGCAAAAAATCTCTGTTCAAAGGAATAACCTCATTTCATACTGCGCTGTCGCACAACTTCATACATAAAAAGACCTGCTGCAACAGAAGCATTAAGAGATGAAATTTCGCCCTTCATAGGTATAGAAACTGTAAAGTCGCATTTTTCCTTAACAAGACGGCTTACACCATCACCTTCACTGCCTATTACAATGGCAATAGGGCCTTTTAAGTTTGATTTAAAATAATTTTCGCCGTCCATATCTGTGCAGGCTATCCAAAGACCCTCTTTTTTAAGCTGGTCTATAGTATTGCCGATATTTACAACCTTTGCCACAGGCACATATTCAAGAGCACCTGCTGATGTTTTGGCAACAGTTGCTGTAAGACCAACAGAACGTCTTTTTGGAATAATAATTCCATGAGCACCTGCTGCATCTGCTGTACGCATTATAGCACCAAGATTATGTGGGTCTGTAATGCCGTCAAGTATAATTACGAATGGGTCTTCGTTTTTGTCTCTTGCAATATTTAATATGTCTTCAACTTCAACATAATTTCTTTCAGAAACTATTGCTATTACACCCTGATGATTTTTGGTCTGACTCATTTCGTCAATGCGGTTTCTGTCCACATGCTGAACAACTATTTTTTTCTCTGCTGCCATGGCAACAATTCTTTTTATTGTGCCTTCCACATTGCCTTTTGCCACTATAATTTTGTCTATGTCACGACCGCTTTTTAAAACCTCTAAAACGGCATTTCTGCCTTCCAGCTGATTTTCGTTAAAAGGCTTATTATCCTGTCTTTCATATCTTTCTCTGTTATCTTTTCTTTTATCCAATGCTATTCTCCTCTTTGTTTATGGCTGTGCCTGTATAAAAAAGCTCCATCATTCGCTCTATATTGCCGCTAAGGTATAAAAATCCAAAAAGTGCTTCAAGACCTGTTGCATGTTTATAATCAAGCATTTCGGCATTTTTAGCCATTGTATGGCTTTTGGCATTTCTGCCTCTTTTGAAAACTGCCATTTCATCACTGTCAAGCATATTTTCTATTTTAAAATATACATCACTTTGACCTTTAGCCTTAA
>CALWHO010000197.1 GCA_944380405.1 uncultured Lachnospiraceae bacterium | reverse complement strand
ATCGACGTACTGCTTCACCATAGCTAAGATTCTCATTATGTATAGTTTCAACAACAAGTTTCTTAAACTCAGGTGTATATTTTTTCTTTGGTATTCCTCTTGGCATAAAAAATCACCCCACTTGTTATTTAGTATATCATACTGTCTAACAAATGGGGTGCAGTTCAGTTGTTGGTGCTATAGATTATGATATTTTTACAGAAGGTGTTGACTTAAAAGAATTTCTTGATGATGTGTTTAATTATTCGCAAAAAGGATTTATAAATCTTCAGGATACATTTGAGTCAATGTATACAGACAGTAAAAAAAATAAGCCTATTAAATACAGCGTTACAGATATAATAGGTCAAAGCAGTGCAATACAGTCCCTTCGTATGCAGATAGGTAAAATAAGCGAATCAAATTCAACAGTGCTTATAACTGGTAAAACAGGCTGTGGAAAGGAATTAGTGGCTCATTCTATACACAATTTAAGCTTAAGATGCAAAAAAAGTATGGTTGAGATAAACTGTGCAGCAATACCAGAATCCCTTGTTGAAAGTGAGCTTTTTGGGTATGAAGAAGGCTCTTTTACTGGAGCAAAAAAAGGCGGAAAAATAGGTAAGTTTCAGTTGGCAGACGGTGGAACAATATTTTTGGACGAAGTTGACCAGCTTCCATACCATATACAGCCAAAACTTCTTAGAGTGCTTCAGGAAAAAGAGGTTACACCTATAGGCGGTCAGTCTAAGCCTATTGACATAAGAGTAATTGCTGCTACAAACAAGGATTTATGGCAGTTGGTACAGGAAAAGAAGTTTAGAGAAGACTTATATTATCGTTTAAATGTTATAGAGCTTAATCTTCCTATGCTTACAGAGAGAAAAGAAGATATTCCTTTGCTGGCAAACTATCATCTTAAAAAACTTAATAAACAAATGGCAAAGGAAGTTTCGTCAATATCTTCAGAAGTTATGGAGCTGTTTGTGAATTATGACTGGCCAGGAAATGTAAGAGAGCTTAACAACATACTTGAATATGCAATGAACATATGTCAGGGAAAGGTACTTACAATAGACCATCTTGGAAGTTTTGTATCTAAAGTTATTGAAAACCATGTTGAGCTTGATTTCCTGTCACAGTCACCTTTGGAGCAGGTTAGAATGAAGGCAGAGGCTGAAGCTATTAGGAAGACGTTGGAACTTACTAAAAATAATAGAACATTAGCTGCAAAAATATTAAAAATATCACGTACAGCACTTTATGATAAGATATTAAAATATAATATATAATAAAAAAATAAATAAATTTTGTTTTTTATTGTGCATATATTACAATAAGTGTAAGAAAAACATTACAGTGTAAGTGTTTTCTTACACTTGTTGCTTTTTTATTGTAACCGCTGTTTCTATGGAGTTTGTTAACTTTTTAATAATTAAGTGTAAGGTTTTCCGTACAGTTTTATATTTGGGTATATTAAAAACCTTGTAAAATAAGGCTTTTTGGATATGTTATTATTGGCACGGCATTTGCTTATTATTCAGTTAAGTAATAAATGTTATGCGCATACATAAAACACACTTTTTATTAAGGAGGTTTTTCTATGGGTAATTATTATGGGTACATAATACTTGCTGTGTTTGCAGTTATATTTATCGGGATATCTTTTTTCGTATCAAAAAAGTTTCCTGTTGAAGGCGTAGATGATTTTGTTGCAGCAGGAAGAGGTATACCATCATCACTTGTAGCAGCAAGTGTAATGGTTTCATGGGTTTGGACAACGACTATAATGGGTGCAGCAGAGGCAGGAATGAGCTTTGGTATATCAGGTGGATTTAACTATGCTTGGGGTAACAGCATACCATTTTTTGTCTTAATTCCTCTTGTTCTTCATCTTAGAAATAAAATGCCTAAGTGTACTACATTTACTGAATTTATAGAACAGCGTTATGGCAGAACTGTTTCAAAAATATTTTTTGTATTTGGTATAGGCGTTATTGCTTATGTAATGATTGCTCAGGGCGTAGGCATTGGCATTGTTTTTAATTCAATGTTTGGCATACCATATGAAATTGGTGCAGCAGTTCCTTTAATAATAGTAACTATATATATTTCAAAGGCTGGTTTAAGAGGCTCTATATTTAATGACGTTATACAGTTTTTCATAATTTCTATTATAATGATCATTTCTGTTCCTCTTATTCTTCGCTCTATTGGAATGGAAAACATATATAGCGGTCTTGTTGATGTCGTAAATAATCCGGAAAATATAAATCATAATCCAGAAGTTTTATCTCTTGCTTCATCAGGCGGTTTCAGATATGGTTTAACAGCAGTTGTTGTTGCCATGGGTCAGGTGCTTCTTGATCAGGGTTACTACTCAAAAGCTATTGCAACTGCAAGTTCAAAGCAACTTTTAAAAGCCTATATATTAGGTACAGTTTTTGCTTGGATGCCTATTCCAATACTTTGTGGTGGCGTATTTGGATGCTCTGTAATATCTCTTGGAGTTGGAGAGGGTGCAGGTCTTTCTCTTACATCTGAAGCAGCACCTTATATTATGAAACTTGTATATGGCGGCGGTCTTGGAAGTATAATGTTTGTACTTATGGTATTTATGGCAGGCATGACAACAGGCGGCGGATGCCTTTCTGGAGCACAGGCACTTTTTACAGCTGACCTTTACAAAAAGTATGTAAATAAAACAGCAACTGAACAGCAGCAGATGAATTTCGGAAGAAAAATAACTTTTGCAGTAAGTGCTGTTGTTATAGTTATAGCTATTCTTCTTAAAGGTAAATCACTTTTAATGATGGATATATTTAGTGGTATACTTTTTGCAGCACCTACAAGTTCTTTAATAGCAGGAATGTACTGCAAAAAAACATCTCCTACAATAGCAATAGTATCAATTATATGCGGTCTTGCTTCAGGGCTTATTGCATTTTTTGTAATTCCTAATGATGATATAAACTGGTTTGTAGGAAATATATTGGCACTTCTTGTACCTGCTGCTATAGTAATAATAGGTTCAATATTCAGCAGATATGAGTTTGATTTTGATAAACTTAAAAATTATATGCCAGACCATACAGTTAACAAATAAGGAGGTCTATATATGATTAGTCAGGGAACATTATCTTTTTTACTTTGGGGTACATATGCATGGTTTGTAGTGGGAGTTATATTAATTGCTGTACCAGCTATTAAGGAAATTTTCGGTATTTTATTTAATAAATAATGGGGTGATATAATGAAAGTTACTGTTTCATGTGCACAGCTGTTGCCTAAAATAGGTGATAAAAAATATAATCTGGAAAAAATGAAAAAGTATGTTGAAAAGATAATGGAAAAATATCCTGAGACAAAACTTATAGTTTTTCCAGAGCTTATGACAACAGGATATGAGGGAACTCCAGAAATGTTTCAGGAACTGGCTGAAACACTGCCAAATGGTGAAAGCATGAAATTTATGGGCGATATTGCAAAAAAATATCATATACATATTGTATATGGCTTTGCCCAAAGAGATGCTGTTTTAACAGATGTATTATATAATTCAGCTGTTTTAATTAATAGCGATGGCGAAGCTGTAGGGGCTTATCAGAAGATACATCCTTTTGCAGATGAGAAAAAATGGTGCCGTGCCGGATGCAGTTTGCCTGTTTTTGATACAGAAATTGGAAGGCTTGCCATTATGATTTGCTGGGATACTGCTTTTCCAGAGGTTGCAAGAAGCTATGCCCTTAAAGGTGCAGATTTGCTTATTGTAAGTACAAACTGGGAAGACCCTTATTCTGATGATTGGGATTTAATTACAAAGGCTCGTGCTTTTGATAATACTTTGCATCTTGTTGCAGCCAACAGAATAGGCGATGATGGAAAGACACTTAGCTTTTTTGGTCACAGTAAAATTATAGATCCTATAGGCAGAGAAATAGCAGCTCTTGATAAGGTGGAAGAGGGTATTATTTCTGCTGAAATAGATCTTTCATTAACCCAGAAGGAAAGAGCAAGATATTATACATTTTTTAAAGACAGAAGACCAGATGTTTATGGTGAAATAGTAAAGCCGTACTAACAAAATAAAATAAAGAAGATCTGTATAAGTTGTGTTTATACAGGTCTTTTTTGTTTCATGACATAATTAATTATATTTTGACATGATTTATGTGGTTTTTATGTGAAAAAATATAACAAATTATATGAATAATAATTTAAAAAAATATTGTTTTAATTGGTTGTAAAGCAATAAACCAATATGATAGAATAGCAAAGGCGTAAATATGGAAATGTATGCACTTTCAGTTGAATATTTATGCAAATTTAAAAGTAATTAGCTTAGAAATAATTGTACAATTACTGCAGAAAGATAGTTTGAAAGGAGTAGTGACAGATGAAAAAACAATTAGCAAAAAAATGGCTTGCTTATGTTGTTATGACTGCTATGGCTATAACATCTATTCCAGCAGCTGCATTTGCAGATGAAACTACAATGGTTGAGATTTCTACAGAAGAAGAAAAGACAGAAGGAGAAAAAACAGCAGAAAAAGAGAAGGCAGAAGAAGAAAAGGTAGAAGAAGAGAAGGTAGAAGAAGAAAAGACAGTAGAAGAAAAAACAGAAATAAAAGCTGAATTAATTCAGAATACAGCTATAGCAACTTTTGCTGAAAAAAGCATAGAGGTAAATACAGAAGAAGAGCTTAATAATGCAGTTAAAGATGCTTCTGATAGTGTTGAAACAACTATTGAATTAACAAATGACATTACATTAAGCAGTACACTTGAAATACCAAAGGGAAAAGTAATTAATCTTGATTTAGGCGGATTTACATTAGATATAAGTAAAAGTGAAAATGTTATTTTAAATAATGGAACATTAACCATATCAAATGGTGCTGTTATTGGGGTTGATAATAAGGGGAACAGTCAAGGTATGGCTATTTATAATGAGACAGATGCCGTTGTTACAATTAATGGAGAATATGATGGTTCAGGGTTGATTTTAAAGGCTAGAAGCGGTTTGGAAAACCATGGTATTGCTATTATTAATGGTGGTACGATTGAAAGCTATAACAGAAATGCTATTTTTACAACTGCAGGAAGTGAAACATCTATTAATGGCGGAAGGGTTTTAAGCAATACTGGAAGTTCTGGTATGGGAAGAGCTATTTCTTCTAATGGAGATGTAACAATTACAGGCGGATTAATTTATTCCAGAGGCAGCAGTGGAAATGGAAATGCATATATGAATGCTATTAGTATGTTTTCAGATGCAACACTTATAATTAAACCTGAAAATGGAAAAGCTGTAAATGTAATATCTGAAACAGACTATGCAGTTGTGACTTCGGAAAACAGCAAAGCCATAATTTATGGTGGTGATTTTGCTTGCAATGGTGAAAGAGGCGAATTTAAAATATTTGCTAATGGCAGCATAGAAATACTTGGAGGAACTTTCTGTCATGAAGTAGAAAATAAAATTTTAGGAGAAAGTTGCTTTGCAGAAATGGAAAATGGCAAATATATAGTGAAAGAACAGCAAGACCCAATATCAGTTTCTGTAAATAGTTATGATGAGCTTGTAGATGCTTTAAACAGTCCTGGAGAAGAACCTAAGAATATTACTGTTGGTACAAACATAGCAGTTCCTTCTAACTCTGACTTGGAATTAAAGAAAGGCTTCACAATTAATATTCCAAAGGGTATTACTTTTACAGTAGATGGTATTTTACGTGCAAATGGCGAAATTATAAATAATGGTATTTTAGACGTTTCTGAAACAGGTTTTATTGAAAATCCAATAAATGTTACTAATAAAGGAAAAATTACAGATTATCCAGAAGAAGTAAATGGCATTTGTGAGATTTCTACACCTATGCAGCTGCAATGGCTTTCACATATTGTTAACTGGAATAATGAAAATATACCTGAATATATTGTATTAACAAATGATATTACCATACCTCATAATGTTTTATTTACACAGATTAGCATAGAGCAGGAAAAGCCATATTATAATTCTGTTTTTGATGGCAACAGCCACAAAATTAATAATATTAATATAGAAGCAGGCAGTACAGTATCGGTTAATGATTATGGCGGATTATTTGGAACAGTTCAAAATGTCACCATAAGAAATTTAACAATAGAAAATGCATCAGTTAAAAGTACAGATGCATATATTGGTATTTTGGCTGGCTTGATTGTTGATAATGCAGCTATAGATAATGTACATATATTAAATTCCTCTGTAGAAAGCCCTATAAGCTATGGCGTTGGCGGTTTTGCTGGTCAGATTTGGACTAAAGACCAAACAGCAAGAGCAGAGTTTATTAATTGTTATTTAGAAAATACAGATATTGAAGGCTATGCAAATGTTGGTGGCATTTGGGGAACAGGCACAGGTGCTCTTGGTACAGTTGGTATCTATAACAGCAGTATTTCTGGCACTGTAAATGCAATTAATGGTAATGGCGGTATTTGTTGTGGTTACGGTAACAGCACAAAGGTACAGGTTATTGGATTGGATAAAGATAACATTACATTAACTGTTAAGGAAGCAGTATCTAATACAATGGTATCTGCATCAGATGCCCCTTTATTGGATTTTGATTATGCAGATAAAACAAATAATGCAATAAAGAATGAAAATGGTAACTGGATTGCTGCTGAAAATGGAATGACAGAATTTGCAGCAAGTATTGGCAGTGCTAAATATATTACTTTAGAAGCTGCATTAAATGATGCAAAATATGGAGATATTATTACATTAGAAAAAGACATTATTAATGAAGATTTATCAGCTCCAAAAAATATAGATATTAATAATAGTGTTGTATTAGATGGAAATGAACATAAAATTGAAGGGAATGTTGCGTTTCGCATCAATGGAATGAATTCAAATACGAAGCTTACAAATATTAACTTCAATAATATGCATAACAGCACTCCAATTTATGCAAATGATCTAAGAGGAAAGCTTATAATTACAGACTGTCATTTTGTAAATTGTAACAGTGATGCAGTTAAGTGTGTACCGGCAGATGGTGCTGAAATTGTTATTACAGATAATACATTTGAAGTAAACTCTGATGCAGCACAAATCAGTGATAGATTTATATATATTAAGTCTGAGGATAAAGAAGATTTTGCTGCTGAAGTTACAAGAAACAAAATGATTGGAAACACAAATATATGTGCTTTTGAAGTGTGCTATATTTCAGATATTTCTAATGTTATATTAAATGGTAACTATATTACATCTGATAATAAAGCATATATTTTGGATAAATACGGAAAAAATGTTTCTGAAGCTGTTTATCCAATGGCTGATGAGAATTTAAATTTAATTAAAGATGAAGCAGCAGTTGTAAAGAAAGGTTATTATCTGGCGGCATATAAATCTTTAGAAGAGGCAGTAAAAGAAATAAGTCATCAGGCAGATAAAACAGGCTATACAATTTCATTAATTCAGGATATTAGCTTAAATGCAGAAGTTGAAATTCCTAAAGAAGTTTCTTTAGATTTAAATGGATATGGCATTATGCTTGAAACCGGTGCGAAACTTATAGTGTTTAATGACATACAGGACAGTATTGATGTACCTGATGGATATAAATTAACAGTTAGCGGAAGCGACAGTGAAGGCTATACATACACAGTTGAGAAAAAATCTTCAGGTGGTGGCAGTTCATCATCAGGAGGTGGTGGAAGTACATCATCAGATAAGACAGAAACTACTGAAAACTCAGATGGTTCAACAACAACAACTGTAACAGACTCTAACGGCACAGTTACAGAAACAACAGAACATAAAGATGGCTCAACAACAGTAGTGGAAATAGCAAAAGACGGCACCGTTACAACAACAAAAACTGATGCCCAAGGCAATAAGACAGAAACTGTAGAAAAAGAAGGCAGCACAGTTATAACTGTTGAAAAAACAGATGGAAGCACATCAAAGACAACAGTATCTGGATATGGTGCAGTTAAAACAGAAGTTTCTCTCTCAAAAGAAGCAGCAGAAAATGATTTAGCAGTTCTTCCTATGCCGTCTGTAACAGCAGATAAGGAGAAATCAACAACAGCACCTGTCGTTAAGGTTGAAGTTGAAGATGGAGAAACAGCAAAGGTTGAAATCCCAGTTGAAAATATGACTGCTGGAACAGTTGCAGTTATTGTTAATGAAGATGGAACAGAAGAAGTCATTAAAACATCTTTAATGGGTGAAGCAGGCGTTGTTATTACAGTTGAAGGCAGTGCAACAGTTAAGATTGTTGATAACAGTAAAGAATTTGATGACGTAGCAGAAGGTTACTGGGGTAAAAATGCAATAGCATTTGCTACAAGCCGTGAGCTTTTTGCCGGTACAAGTGAAAATACATTTAGTCCGGAAAGTGACATGACAAGGGCTATGGTATGGACAGTTATTGCTCGTTTTGATGGCATTGATACAACAAGTGGCACAACTTGGTATGAAGCAGGTCAGAAATGGGCTGTTGAAAATGGCATATCAGATGGTACAAATCCTTATTACTCCATTAGCCGTGAACAGTTTGTTACTATGCTTTATCGTTATGCAGGAACTCCAAAAGTTACAGGTACAGTTACAGAATTTAAAGATTCATCAGCCATAAGCGATTATTCTAAGGAGGCAATGATTTGGGCATATGAAAACGGCATTATAAGCGGTATGGGTGATGGCACAATTAACCCACAGGGTAAAGCTACAAGGGCTCAAGTTGCAGTTATAATGATGAATTTTGTTAAATATAGCAACAAATAAACAATATTATAAAACCGGTAATTATAAAAGCCCAGATTGGCATAAAACCAAACTGGGCTTTTAAATTTTAATATCCTAAGTATCGTGAAATGGTATCACATGTAATTTTAAGTTTTTCTTTTATAAATTTTATATCTTCAGAAGTCATTTTTTCGGCAGAATCAGAAATACTTATAGCAGCAATTGTTTTCTTTGTATAATCTTTTATTGCCATTGCAATACAAATTGTATTTTCCTCATATTCACAGTTGTCCATAGAATATCCTTTTGCCTTTACAATATTAAGCTCATCAAGGAAGTCTATAAAGTTAAGTATTGTATTGGAAGTATACTTTTTAATTTCGGTATTTTTAAAATAATTTCGGATTTCTTCCTGAGAAAATTCCAGCATAAAGAGCTTGCCAGAAGCTGTTGCATAAAGAGGGTTATGTTTTCCTAAGTGTGAGTGCAAAGGAACATAAGAGTCGCTTTCAACTTTATAAAGAGTTATGGTTGCATATTCATTTTGAACGCTTAATGTAACTGTTTTGTTGGTTTCCTGAGAAAGATTTTCTAAAAGAGGAGCATAGTTACTTGAATTTAAGGTGTGGTATTTTGGTACAGCTATACCAACCTTGTATGCACCCCAGCTTAATCTGTATTTGGTTATAACTGATGAGTTTTTTTCCACAAAACCGTAATACAAAAGTGTGTCAAGAATTCTGTGGGCACTGCTTTTGCTTATTTCTAAATCTTTGCTTATTGTGTTTAAAGTTACCCCATCGCTTGAAGAACTGTCTTTTATGTAGTTTAAAATTTCAAGAGCCTTACTTAATGTATGTAAGGGATATTTTGGTATGTTTGATTGTTGAGCCATATATATACTCCTTTTCTGGAAATACTATATAAAATTAATTGATTTATTTCATTATATAACAGTAAGTGTATTTTTACAATAAATATTGTTTTTGTGATATGTATAACAGAAAATAATTCTGTAAATAGGAATATATAAAATTGAAATTTACAATAAAAGAATATTATTCTGTATAAAGGAATATAAAAACGGCTTAATCTCAAAAAAATTCTTCTCTAAATTTATTATAAAACATCATACAATAAAAAATATATATTGTTATATTAAAAATTTGCTGTAAATATAATAAAAAAATATTAAAATAACATATTTTGTAGAAATATATTATAAAATAATAAGTTTATTTTTCAGTTTATTTTTTCTGTAGATTTTAATTAGTATATGAATTAGTTTTATGCTAAATAATTTTTTTGTTCTGCAAAGTGAAGTTACATTTCTGTATAATTCTGCAAAAGTCAAAAAAATATTTTGAAAAAAGACTTAATTTGGTTGATTTTCTTGATAATAGTCTAAATGATTATGTATAATTAAAACAAGTTAAGGCAAGATGTTTAAAAAAAATGTAAAAAAAAGATATATTATGTTTAATGTGTCTAATTTAAACATTTTGTTATAAGAACAAAGAGGGATTTATAAAAGGAGATGTGCATGATGAAAGAACTTGTATTTTCAGTTGAAGAGTACATGGAAAGGGTTGCAAAAACAAAAAAGAGCATGGAGCAAAAAGGAATTGATGTCCTTATTGTTACAGACCCAGCTAACATGAATTATCTTACAGGTTTTGATGGTTGGTCATTTTATGTTCACCAGGGTGTAATTGTTGCTCTTGATGAACAGCAGCCAATTTGGTTCGGCAGAGGTCAGGACGGAAATGCTGCCAGACTTACAACATATCTTGAAGAAAAAAATATTTACCCATATACAGATGACTACGTAAATTCAACAGTTAAGCATCCATATGAATTTGTTGCAGACATTCTTAAAGAAAGAGGTCTTGACAAGAAAAACATTGCAACAGAAACAGATGCTTACTACTATTCAGCTAAATGCCAGCAGACTATAGAAAGATGTCTTCCTGATGCTACATTTAAGGACGGATACAACATTGTTAACTGGGTTAAAATTGTTAAAAGTCCAAAGGAAATCGAATTTATTAAAAAAGCAGCAGTTATTGCTGAAAAGGCTATGCATACAGCATATGACATGATTGATATTGGTGTTCGTCAGTGTGATGTTGCAGCTGCTGTATATCAGGCTCAGATAAGCGGTACAAAAGAATATGGCGGTGAATATTCAGCTATTGCACCTCTTATGCCAGCAGGTATCAGAACATCTACTCCTCATCTTAGCTGGACAGATGATGTATACAAAGACGGTGACACAGTAATACTTGAACTTAGCGGTAACTATCGTCACTATCATTGTCCTCTTGCAAGAACTATGATACTTGGTAATGCTTCACAGAAAGTTCGTGACCTTGGAGCAACTGTTTCAGAAGGTCTTACAGCAGCACTTGAAGGAATTAAACCTGGTATGCTTTGCGAAGATGTAGAAAGAATTTGGGCTAAAACAATAGCTAAAAGCGGTTTTGTAAAAGATTCACGTATTGGCTATTCAATGGGTCTTAACTTCCCACCTGACTGGGGCGAACACACAGCAAGCCTTCGTCCTGGAGATAAAACAGTACTTGTTCCAGGTATGACATTCCATATGATTCCAGGTATCTGGCTTGATGACTGCGGCGTAGACACAAGTGAACCATTTGTAGTTACAGAAACAGGAGCAGAACCTTTCTGTAAATTCAGAAGAGAGCTTTTAGTTAAATAATATATAGTATTAAAAAGTATTGATATAGAAAATGGTTATAAGACCATTTTCTATATCACAATATTAATAGTAAGGTGGGGTGCATAAATGAAAAAGATAGATGAACTTATAACAAAAATATCAGAATATCTATTAAGTTTTTCAGTCCTTGGCATGGCTGCAATACTTATAGCTGGTGTTATTGCAAGAGCTGTATTCAACTCAAGTCTTTCTTTTACAGAAGAGATAGGGCAGGCTCTTAACCTTGCGGTTACATTTCTTGGGGTAGGATATTGTGCTAAAGAAGCAAGACACATTAGTATGTCAGTTGTTTATGACCTTGTTGGCTTAAAGGCTAAAAAGGTAATTACATGTATAACAAGCCTTTTAACAGGTATTATAATGTTTTATTTAACATATTTAGCTATTTATTATGTAATGAGCGTTTATGAACTTGGAAGAGTTACTGCTGCATTAAGAATACCTATGTGGATAATATATTTATCTATTCCTCTTGGATTTTTACTTGGTGGAGCAGAGTATATAAGAACATTTGTTAGAAACATGAAAGAAAAAGATGAAATCTATATTTCAAGCAAACTTAAAATTGGTGAAAATATGGATGATGTTGGAGCTAATAATGAGGAGGTGCATAGCTAATGGTAGCGGTATTGCTTTTTACAATGTTTTTTTTCCTGTTACTTAACTTCCCTATGGTTGTGCCTATGATAGCAGCTCCTCTTGCGGTTATGATTGGGTTTATGCCTAACATGGATTTGGCAATGTCAGTTCAGCAGCTTATAGCAGGTGTATCTGCTCAGGTACTTCTTTCAGTGCCTATGTTCATACTTGCAGCAGATATTATGTGTGCAGGAAATACAACAAAACGTCTTCTTGACCTTGTAGAAACATTTGTTGGACACATACATGGCGGTATGGCTATAACTACAGCAGCTACATGTACAATATTTGGTGCTATTTCAGGCTCAACACAGGCAACAGTTGTTGCTATTGGTAAGCCAATGAGACAAAGACTTCTTAAACTTGGATATTCAGACAGTGCAAGCTCTGGTCTTATTATTAACTCAGCTATAATTGCACTTCTTATACCACCAAGTATTTCAATGATTATGTATGCAGTTGTAACAGGTTCATCAGTTGGTGACTTATTTATTGCTGGTGTTGGTCCTGGACTTCTTATACTTTTATTCTTCTCTATATACAGCTACTTTTATGCAAAATGGGCTAAAATACCACTTCAGCCAAAGGCTAATTGGGAGCAGAGAGCAGCTGCTTTTAAAAAGGCAATAGCACCTCTTGGTTTCCCAATAATAATATTTGTTGGTATTTACAGCGGTATATTCAGTCCAACAGAAGCATCAGCAATAGCAGTTGGATATGCACTTATACTTGAACTTATTGTATTTAGATCTATAAGAGTAAGAGATCTTCATAAAATTGCTTTAAGTACAGCAGTTGTAACTTGTGCAGTATACATACTTGTTGCAGGCGGTCAGCTTTTCTCATGGGTTATATCTTATGCAAAAATACCACAGATGCTTACAGGTGCAATACTTGGTACAGACCCATCTGCAATTAAAATACTTGTAACAGTTACAGTATTCTTCTTTGTAGGATGTATGTTTGTAGACAGCCTTGTTGTTATAATCATACTTTCACCTATATTCTTCCCATTAGCAATGCAGGCAGGTATTGACCCTACACACCTTGGTATTGTTATAACACTTCAGGCAGCTATAGGTTCAATTTCACCACCATTTGGATGTAACATATTTACAGGCTGTGCAATATTCAACAGGCCATATTTAGATATAGTAAAAGGTATTCCACCTTATCTTATAATGCTTATTGCAATAACAGTAATAGTTATAGCATTCCCACAGCTTTCACTGTTCTTACTTTAAGGAGGCGTGAGATATGTTTGATATTAAAAAAGAGGTTGAGAGCCTTGAAAATGAGCTTATTGCATTAAGAAGAGATTTTCATGAACATCCAGAGCTTGGGTATCAGGAATTTCTTACATCAAAAAAGGTCTGCGGTTACCTTACAGCTCTTGGACTTGAAGACATAAAGACTGTTGCAAAGACAGGTGTAAGTGCTGTTCTTAGAGGTACAAAAGGCGAAGGCAAAACAATAATGCTTAGAGCAGATATGGACGCTCTTCCTGTAGAGGAACAAACAGGACTGCCTTATGCAAGCAAAAACAAAGGCGTTATGCATGCCTGCGGACATGATGGACACACAGCAATACAGCTTATTGTAGCAAAGATACTTGCAGCACATAAGGATGAGTTTAAGGGAACTGTTAAGTTTGTGTTTCAGCCAAATGAGGAAGAAGCAGGCGCTTTAGATATGATAAATGAAGGTGTTCTTGAAAACCCTCATGTTGATGCAGCGTTAGCACTTCACTTATGGAGTCCTATAAAAAGCGGAAACATAGGTCTTTCAGATGGTCCTATACTTGGTACAACAGAAGAATTTGAACTTGAAATTATTGGAAAAGCTGGACATACATCAACTCCTCATACTGCAAAAGATGCACTTCTTGGAGCATGCAGTGTTGTTCAGGCAGTTCAAAGTCTTGGTACAAGAGAGTTTGACCCTCTTCTTCCAATAGCAGTTATGTTTGGATATATAAATGGCGGTACAGCCAGAAATATTATAACAGGTTCTGTAAAACTTGGAGGAACAATAAGATTTTTATTCCCTGATGAAGAAATTAATAAACCAAAGGTTTTGGCAGCTTTTGAAAGGGTAATAGCAGGAACATGTATGGCACTTGGCTTAGAGTATAAAATTAAATATATTCCAAGTAATCCTTCATTATTTAATGATTCAAAAATGGTTGCAATTGTTAAAGATGCAGCTGCTGAAACGTTTGGAACAAGAGATAATGTTGAAAACTTCAGGTCATTAGCAGGAGAGGATTTTGCAGAGTTCAGCCACAAGGTTCCAGCTGTAATGACGTGGGTAGGCATTGCTGATAAGAAAAAGAAAAGCGATTTCCCTCATCATCATGCACAGTTTGATATTGATGAAAGTGTTATGAAATATGGTGTAGAGCTTCAGATAAGAAGTGTACTTTCATATTTAAATGAAGACTAATATCTAAGGAGGATATCTATTATGAAGAAAAGATTTTTTGCACTCGGTATGGTTTGTTTATTATCATTAGCAGCATTTACTGGATGTGCTGGAGATAGAAGCGGTTCTTCTCAGGCTGCTTCAGGTGCTGCATCAGGCGGCGAAACAGCATCTTCAGGTGAAACATATACATGGCGTCTTGCACATGAAGAATATGATGGAGACATGCAGGATGTTTACTGTAAAGAATTTGCAGAAAAGCTTTATGAAAATTCTGACGGACGCATTAACCTTGAAATTTACCCAGTTGGTCAGATTGGTGACGCACTTCAGCAGTGTGAGCTTTTACAAAATGGCGGCCTTGAGTTTGCTATTATAAGCCCTGGTAACACAGGTACAGTTGTTCCTGAAAATCAGCTTTTCTCACTTCACTATTTATTCCCAGAAGATCAGGAAAAAACAACAGAAATTCTTAAAACAAGCGAAGCCCTTAACGTTATGCTTGCAGAAAAATATATGGAAAAGAAAATTCAGACTTTAAGCTTCTGGACAGAAGGTGAAATGTGGTGGACAGCTAATAAACCTTTACACACACCAGCAGACTTCAATGGTCTTAAGTTTAGAACTATGCAGTCTCCAATGATTATTGCTGCATATGAAGCTTATGGTGCAAACCCTACACCTATGAGCTATACAGAAGTTTATTCAGGTCTTCAGCTTAACATGATTGAAGGTCAGGAAAACCCTATAAGTGCTATTCATACTTCAAAATTCCATGAAGTACAGGACTATCTTGTTGATGCAAAATCAAATCTCTATATTACAGCAACATGTGTAAACCCAGATTTCTTTGCATCTCTTCCAGAAGATATTCAGCAGATTATACTTGATACAGTTGATGAAATGGCAGACCGTTCAGTTGAAATAGTTAATGAAATTAATGGTGGTGCTCTTGATAAAATCACAGCTGAAAGTGATATTGAAGTAACAGCTCTTACAGACGAAGAAAGAGAAGAATTTAAGGCTGCAGCTACAAAAGCATATGATGTATATGGCGATGTAGTAGGCGCAGACGGAAAAGCAATACTTGACAAACTTCTTGAAGAAGTTGCAGCTATTGAGGCACAATAAAAACAATAAAATTTATTTTATACCCCTTTAGTGGCCCCATAGATTATTTTTTCAGAAAGTTTTCTATGGGGCAAAAAAATAAAAAATTAAATGTAATTTGTGGAGGCAATTATGGAGGTAAAAGGAATTACATCAAGAGATATCTGGAAAGCAAAGCAGAGAATTGCCCCTTATATAACAAGAACACCTTTAGTATACTCACCTGAATTAAGCGAAAGAACAGGAGCAAATATATACTTAAAACTTGAAAACCTTCAGGCAATAGGTGCTTTTAAAGTAAGAGGCGCTGCAAATAAAATACTTAGTCTTACACCGGAAGAAAGAGAAAAAGGTGTATCAACATTTTCTACAGGAAATCATGGTATGGCGGTGGCACATATAGCAAATAAACTCGGAGTTAAAGCTACTGTGTGTATGTCAAGAAATGTTCCAAATGTTAAGGTTAAGGCTATTAGCAGATGGAAGCCGGAAATACTTATGAATTGGGATAGCCAAGATGCAGCTGGTGTATATTGTTATGAGCTTGAAAAAGAAAAAGGCGTAAAGGTTATACCGCCATTTGATGACAAAGAAATAATTTGCGGACAGGGTACAATGAGTCTTGAAATTATAGAGGATTGCCCTGAAATAGATACTGCAATTGTTCCTCTTTCAGGTGGAGGCCTTATAAGCGGTGTTACATTAGGATTTAAGCTTACAGTTCCTGATGTGAAAATAATTGGTGTGTCACAGGAAAGAGCAGCAGTTATGATTGAAAGTCTTAAAGCCGGACATCCTGTTGAAATGCCGGAAGAACCTACATTAGCAGACAGTCTTTTGGGTGGTATAGGACTTGATAACAAATATACATTTGATATTGTAAAGGATTATGTTGATGAAACTGTTCAGGTAAGCGAAGAAGAAATAGCTGATGGTATTGCATATATTATGGAAAACCATAAGGTTATTGCAGAAGGTGCAAGCTGTGTTGGTATTGCATATTGCTTAAGAGAAGGTGTAATAAAGCCTGGCAGCAATGTTGCCATTATTGTTACAGGAAACGGCATACCAATGGAACAGATAAAAGAAATAACAAACAGTCATTTCTGATTTTTGAAAAGTTTATATTTACTACATAGCCATATTTAAAGGCCACTCTTAAATGGGTGGTCTTTAATAAACTAAAATTTATGTTTAAGAAAGGAAGTACGATAATGAAAGAAGTTATTTTTACAAAAAAAGCAACAAGTCCTACAGGGCCTTATTCACAGGCAGTTAAGGTTGGAAATACTGTATATCTTGCTGGTGTATGCGGTGATGACCCTGTAACAAGTGAAATTATGGGTAATGGTGATATGAAGATAGAGGCTAAATATGCCCTTGAAAATCTCAAAAATACAATAGAAGCTGCTGGAGGCAAAATGACAGATATTGTTAAGGTAAATGTTGTATTTACTGATATATCAAAGGCAGCAGACTTTAATGAGGTTTACAGAACATATTTCCCTGATTATCTTCCTGCAAGAATAGCTATGGGGGTAGCTTCACTTTTAGGCGGTGCTAACCTTGAGCTTGATGCAATTGCAGTTATTGAGGAATAAATAAAGCTAAAATACCCAGAAGAAGTATATTTTGGGTATTTTTTGTTTTACGGAAAGGATGAATACTATTGAAGGGTAATGTAATGTCATATTTTCTTATTATAGGTGCTGCCTTTTGCTGGGGTATAGGCGGTGTTTTTACAAAAATGATAACTCCATATGGGTATACATCAATGGAGATGGCTTTTTTAAAAACACTTGTTGGTCTTATTATTTTAAGTTTTGCTGTTTTGAAAAACAGAAGTATTTTAAAGCTTTCGCATAAAAAAGATTTGATTAATTTATGCATAATAAGTATATTTGGATATACATTATATGCAGTAGCTTTTATTAAAACGGTAAATGAAATTGGAGTTGGTATTGCTGGAGCTATGCTTTATACAAAGTGTATGTTTGTGCTTATTTTTTCAAGAATATTATTTGGCGATATAATAACATTTAAAAAAGCATTGGCAATTTTTCTTACTCTTATGGGCTGTATATTTATTTCTGGAATACTTACTCAGGGAGAAACACATTTTACAATAAAAGGTTTTGTATGGGGCATTTTATCCGGCATAGGCTTTGCAATATATGATGTAACAGGAAAGAAAACTCTGGAAAGAAATTCATCTCAAACAGTAAATTTTTATACATTTTTGATATCTACTATTTTTATTGGTATAATTGTAAACCCTGTAACAGCGATTACAAGGGTTATTGAAACAAATACATTTTTCCTTATAGTTGCATATGGTATTATGATTTCTGCTTTGCCATACATATTATATGTTTTGGGTCTTTCAAAGGTTGATGTAAGCATAGCTGCAGTTGTATCGACTTTTGAACTTCTTACAGCCATAACAGCAGGTGCTTTTTTGTATAATGAACCATTGACGGTATTTAAGGTTATGGGTATCATTTGTATAATAAGTGCAGTTTGTATTTTAAACTTATCGGGCAAAAAACAAGAGCGTGACCAAAACTAAATATGCAAGGATGTGTTATATGTGTTTGATATAAAAAGAGAACTTATTGGCTTTGAAAGCGAATTAAAGGCTTTAAGGCGTGATTTCCACGAATATCCTGAATTAGGCTTTAATGAATTCAGAACTTCAAAAATAATATATGATTATTTAAAAAAATTGAAAATAGAAGTGAAAAATATTGCAAAAACAGGTGTTGTGGGTATTTTGAAAGGTGACATTGAAGGAAATGACAAAACAATACTGCTTAAAGCCAATATGGACGCACTTCCTATAGATGAAAAAACAGAGCTTTTGTTTGCTTCTAAAAATACTGGGATTATGCATGCTGCCGGACATGACGCTCAAATGGCAATACTTCTGGTAACGGCTAAAATTTTATCAAGACATAGACATGAGTTTAGCGGAACAGTTAAATTTGTTTTCCAGCCCAACGAAGAACAAGAGGGGGCAACAGGTATGATAGAAGCAGGTGTGTTGGAAAATCCTGCTGTTTCAGCGGCTGTTGCTGTTGATTTTTGGAATGAAATACCTACAGGATATGTTGGGTTAAGCAAGGGTGTTGTGCTTGGAGTTACAGAAGAATTTGAAATTAGCCTTTTTGGAAAGGCAGCAAATACTTCACTGCCTCATAAGGGAAAAGATACAATAATTGCAGCTGCCAAAATAATAGAGGCTCTTCAGTTTTTGGAAACAAGGGAATATGACCCTCTTTGTCCTATTGCTATAATGATAGGAAGTATAAATGGCGGAAAATCAAGAAATATGATATCTGACTATGTTAAAATGGGTGGAACAATAAGATTTTTGTTTAATGATGACAAGAAAAATAAAGATGATGTTATAGCTGCATTTAAAAGAATTATAAAAGGTGTATGTGATATATGTAATGTTGATTATGAAATTAAATTTATACCAAGCAATCCCTCACTTGTAAATGATGAGAAGGTTGTTAAAATATTAAAAAAAGAAGTCGAAAATGTGTTTAATAATGGAGATAGAATTGTAGAGTTTAAGAGCCTTGTAGGAGAGGATTTTGCACAAATAAGTCAAATTATTCCTTCAGCAATGGTATTTCTTGGTATTAACAATGAAGAAATAGGTGTAAAATATCCTATGTATCATCCTAAATTTACAATAGATGAAGATGTTATGAAGTATGGTGTAGAGATTTTTGTATGTGGAACAATGGAGCTTTTAAAATCAAAAGAAATATAGAGGCTCCATAGGTTTTTATGAAAATAAATAAAAAAAGTGTTTCGGTTATGAAATAAAACAGAGATAATTTTATTTTCTGCTTAAATTGAGTTTCAGCAAAAAATATATTATACTTAATGCAACAAATATAAATGTTGCAGCACAAAACAATATATGCTTTAAGGAGAATGATATATGGATTTTATTAAAGAAGAAAACAGAATTTATGCTGAAAATGATGAGGGGAAAGTAATTGCAGAGATTATTTTTCCGGAAACAGTGGAAGGCATTTGCACAATTGAACGCACTTTTGTAGATGAATCTCTTAGAGGTCAGAGCATTGCCAGCAAATTAGTTTCAGAAGCTGTTGAGCAAATTAAAGGACAAGGAAAGGCGGTTAAGGCTGTTTGTACATATGCTCAGGCATGGATGGAAAGACAGGTGGAAACAGAGCCTTTGTTTGAGGAATATGTAGATTTTGAAACATTCAGCAAGTCTGATTTTCGTGTTGTTAAGGTTAAAGAATGTGTTGCCGTTAAAAAAAGCAAGAAACTGCTTCAGTTTACTTTAGATGACGGTACAGGCAAAGACCGTACAATACTTAGTGGAATTCATGCATATTATGAACCGGAAGAACTTGTGGGAAAGACATTGGTGGCAATTACAAATCTTCCTCCAAGAGCTATGATGGGAATTGAGTCTTGCGGAATGCTTCTTTCGGCGGTACATTTTGTAAATGGAGAGGAACGCTTAAACCTTATTATGGTTGATGATAAAATTCCAGCAGGTGCAAAATTATATTAATATTAAGGTGCTGCCGGTGTTTTTGTTTTAAATAATAGCAATATAGACCTCCTGTGTAATTATATTTAGCTTTTAAATATAAGGTACAGGAGGTTTTTTATTTTGTTTTATCAATATAAATTACTAATCAAGTTTTAGGGAATTATTATATTTAAAAGCTATATTAATGAGAGGGGTGTTGAGGTGGCAAAGTTAATTGGTAAATACAAATGTAACTGTAAGGAGAAAGAAAAAAAGATTTGGCGTAAATTAGTCAAATGTTTTATATAAATAATAATTTATGGAGAGCATAAGAACCTTGGAAAATCAAGGTTCTTTTTTTATAGTTTTATGTTATTGGTAGAAAATAATTAAGCACTATTTAATTAACTGATTTTAAAATACATGAATAGTGAAAAAAGAGGGCAAAAAGTCACAAAAACTTTGATTTTTCTTGGTTTTATTGCATAATGAAATGTAATAAAACGTGAAGTATTATAAAGGAGGATTTTATATGGCAGGTTATGGTGACGAAATTTCTTCAATAAGCTTAGGTAGTATAATAGGTGGAGCAATGTGCTCTATTGTGGAGGCACAAAGCCAGGCGGCAAGCACAACAGTTAATTTCATTAAAGAAGTTGGCTTTAAGACAAGCGATAGTGGCACACTTCAAGAACCTGTATATGTAGGGTTTCAGTATGAAAAAACCTTGCAGCCTAATGATGAAGACAGTATTGAAAATTATGCTGTAATAATTATTAATAAAGGACAAGGTTACAATAAAACCAAAGCCCTTAAATTAACTGTTGCAAATCAGGAAATTGATGCCGATATAACTTATGACACAAAAAGTGGGATTAAAAGTGTAACCTTAAAAAGTGTGCCTTTTGGATTAAGAGGTACACATGATATTAAAATTGAGGCTTTAGATGGCGAAGCATCAGACCTTCCAAGTGGAGAGCAAAGTGCAAAACTTCAGCTTGTTTATCTGAAAAAGGAAGATCAAAAGCAAGTTACAAATTTAAAGGTGCCATTACTTACAATGATGCCAATACCTTTTATTAGAATTGATGATGCAACAATAGATTTTAATGTAAAAAATAAACTCTATTCAGGAGGCGAAAACATCTTCCGATTTAACATATGGTGGAAGTACAGAAGCAACTGCAAATTATAACGGTTTTTGGTTTAAATCAGGAATTAAGATTAATGCGTCTATATCAAATCAGAAAAAGAGCAGTACATCAGACACAGTTAAAAGGGATTATTCATTAAATGTTCATGTTCATGCAAAACAGGATGATATGCCAGCAGGTGTTGAAAAGTTATTAGACTTGCTTTCTGATGCAACATCAATAGAAAACCGTTTGGAAACAAACAAATAAAAAGGAGAGTTTTTAATGATTACATTTGGTGAATTTACAGGCTTGCTTGTATCGGATTTTTTACAGGCAAGAAAAGCAGCTGACTTTTATAGTGCTTCTTTGTCAGAAGAATACCATGTTAACCCTCTTTTGCAGGGTATGCCTGTTCCACATTATACAATAGAAGAAGCTGAAATAGATATTCCTTTAAAAATAATGGGTATTAGAAAAAATGAAGTGACAAAAGAAGATATATCAAAAATATTGGATAAAATTAAACATAATCTTCCTACACTTCTTTATAGAAATATAAAAAACAGCTACTATGAAAAGCAGGAAAAAATCGTGTATGACAAAAATGGTGCTGTTGAACCTGAACAAGTTGGAGTTGTTTTTAATATTAATAAAACAGATAAAGAGGAAGCAGAGATTGTGCGTTTAAGTCAAATTCCTCAGCTTAAAGCCTGTTATAAATCATCAACGGCATCTATATGCACTCTTATGAACCAGTATATGACAACATATGTAGAGGAAAATAACATAAGTGAAATGAAGCTTCTTGATTTTACAGATGCCTTTATAGCAACACTTAAAAGTGTATGTAAAAATGAGTTTGGTACATATTTAGATGAACAGACTCCTTTTATAAATAAGGATGCATTAAAGAAAATGTGTAATAATATAGGCAGCACAATGTTTTTTGATTTTAGAGAGGTATTTGAGCAGTCTGAAGGCATTGTTATTTCACCTGAAACAGCAGATATGGAGAAAAACTGTGCTCCAGAGCAGCTTATGCATGTTAAGCTGAAGATAAAGGAACAGGATGTAAGCTTTGTTGTTGATAAAAATGAGTCAAGCGGAGAAACAAAGAGATTTTTAACATTGGGCTAAGGTGAAAAATATGGTTCCAGCAGTTGTAATAAAAGAATTTGAAAATTATTTTGCACAGATGATTCCTCTTATAGATTTAATTGCAGCGGAGTCATATATTGCAGAAGAAAAAACAGGCACGTATATTTTGACTCTTGTAAAATTAAGTGAAAAATATAATATGCCTTTTGCCTCAGACATTGCACTTATCAGAGGCCGTGTAAATACATATACACCTGAAGATGGAGAAAGAGTAACAACAAGAACCGGAAGAAGAAAAAAGAACAGATTTTTTATTGAGTGCTTAACAGAAGCTAAAGTCTATGCTGATAATTATTTTGCAAAAAGCAGACAGCTTTTGGACGAAAGCAGTGTTTTACTAAGAAAGCTTGCCTCTGTTGCATTGTCCAAGGGTATAGTTAGAAATGACAATACTGATATTGACTATATAATGGATAAAATAAGGCATGATGCAGAGCTTATGCCGGCATTGACAAGTGCTATAGGCACTGTTGGGTTTTTGAATACAAGATATCTACTTGAAAATGCAATTAATGAGGTTAAGGAGTAATTTTTGGAGGTAAAAAATGAATAAAAAAGAATTTGACCAGGTTGTTTCATTGGCACACTTTTTGGAAAAATATACACAAACTGCAATTAATT
>CALWHO010000196.1 GCA_944380405.1 uncultured Lachnospiraceae bacterium | reverse complement strand
TTATACTGCCTCTGCACTTTCATTTATGCTTATGGGTATAGAAATACCTGTTGTGCTTACAGGCTCTCAAAGACCTGCAAGTGAAAAAAATAGTGACGGCTACAGTAATTTAGCTCTTGCAATTGAAATGGCAAAAAGCGGTACAAAGGGCGTTTATTTGGCTTTCTGCAACAAGGTTATATCAGCTGTTCACTGCACAAAAACTCATACCATAAGCGATGATGCCTTTGAAAGCATTAATTTTCCTTATGTTGCTGAGTATGAAAATGGCAGTCTAATAATTAATAAAGAAGCTGTTTTTGAATGCAAAACTGATTTTCAGTATTCAGATATTAAAGAAAGCCGAATATTACTTTTAAAATTAACTCCAGACATGAGTGAAGATATATTTGACTACATAATAGAAAAGTCATATGACGGAGTAATTATTGAGGGCTTTGGTCTTGGAGGCATGAGCTTTAAATATAATGATACCGTTGGAAAAATAAATAAATTAACCAAAAACAACATACCTGTTTTGCTTTGCAGCCAGTGTCTTTATGAAAAAAGTGACTTTAGTGTATACGAAAGCGGTGTTATTGCTTTAAAATACGGAGCAATAGAAACTGGCATTATGACAACAGAGGTTATATTTGCAAAGCTTAAATGGGTTTTAAGTAAAACACATGATTTGGAAACAATAAGAAGTTATTTTAAAACAAATTTTGTGGGAGAATTAGGGCTGTAATTGTTTTTTGCCTTGATTTATTCTTAAAAATATGGTATAAATTAACTTAGTTTCAAAATTAAAAAGCTATGATAAGGAATAGTAGGCTTTAATTGTTTTTCCAGAGAGCTGCTGTATGGTGAAAAGCAGTATTACTTAAAGACTGAACTCGCCTTTGAGCTTCCAACTGAAATTAAAAGTAGGATTGGACGTTTCACCTGCGTTAAGGGTTTTGATTGTGCATTTTTTTGCAAAATAGAGTGGTACAGCGGAGTATAAGTCCTTCGTCTCTAACAGAGATAGAGGGGCTTTTTATTTTTGTCTGTATACAGGTTTTGCATAATTAAATTTTTTAGGAGGAAATATAAATGAACAGTCGCTATGAATTTACTGAAATTGAAAAGAAATGGCGTGCTATATGGGAAGAAAACCCAATAAATAAAGAAGACGACAGCAAGCCTAAATACTACTGCCTTGATATGTTCCCATATCCTTCAGGCTCAGGACTTCACGTAGGTCACTGGAGAGGTTATGTATTAAGTGACGTTATAAGCCGTCATAAAGTAATTCAGGGTTATCAGGTGCTTCATCCAATGGGATGGGACGCTTTTGGTCTTCCTGCTGAAAACTATGCTATTAAAACAAATACACATCCTGAAATAAGCACAGCAGCTAATATTGCAAATGTTAAGCGTCAGCTTCACGAAATAAGTGCTATTTACGACTGGGATAAAGAAATTAATACAACAGACAAGAACTACTACAAATGGACACAGTGGATATTTGCAAGAATGTTTGAAAAAGGTCTTGCTTATGAAAAGGAAATGCCTCTTAACTGGTGCCCAAGCTGTAAATGCGTTCTTGCCAACGAAGAAGCTACAAATGGCGTTTGCGAAAGATGCGGTAGCCAGGTAACAAAGAAAAACCTTCGTCAGTGGATGCTTAAAATCACTGCTTATGCTGAAAGACTTCTTAACGACCTTGATAAACTTGACTGGCCAGAAAAAGTTAAGAAAATGCAGTCAGACTGGATTGGCAAAAGCTATGGTGCTGAAATAGAATTTAAGGTTAAAGACAGCGACAAGGTTATAACTGTTTATACAACAAGACCTGACACACTTTACGGTGCAACATTTATGGTTCTTTCACCAGAGCATCCTTTTGTAAAAGAAATTACAACAGATGAATACAAAGAAGCTATGGAAGAATACTGCTATCAGGCTTCAACAAAGTCATCTGTAGACCGTATGACAGACAAGGAAAAAACAGGCGTATTTACAGGCAGCTACGGTATTAACCCTCTTAATGGTGCTCTTGCTCCTATTTGGGTTGCTGACTATGTTCTTGCTGACTATGGTACAGGTGCTATAATGTGTGTTCCTGCACATGACGACCGTGACTTTGAATTTGCTAAAAAATTCAACCTTCCTATTATTCAGGTAATTATTCCTGAAGGCGAAGAAGAAAAAGAACTTACAGAAGCTTACACAGGCGATGGTGTAATTATAAATTCACCTCTCTTTAACGGCATGACAGCTTTTGAAGCAAAAGCAAAGGCTCCAATGCTTCTTGAAGAAAAAGGTCTTGGCAAAAAGACTGTAAACTATAAGCTTCGTGACTGGGTATTCTCACGTCAGAGATACTGGGGTGAACCTATTCCTCTTGTTCACTGCCCACATTGTGGAACAGTTGTTGTTCCTGATGACCAGCTTCCAGTTGAACTTCCAGAGGTTGAAAACTACAAACCAACAGACACAGGTGAATCACCACTTGCAGCTATTGACAGCTGGGTAAACACAACTTGCCCTAAATGCGGTGGCCCTGCTAAGAGAGAAACTAATACAATGCCTCAGTGGGCTGGTTCTTCATGGTACTTCCTTAGATACACAGACCCACACAATAACGAAGCACTTGCAAGCAAGGAAGCCCTTAAGAAATGGGCACCAGTTGACATGTATGTTGGCGGTATAGAACACGCTGTTCTTCACCTTCTTTATGCTCGTTTCTATACAAAATTCCTTCACGACATTGGTGTTGTTGATTTTGATGAGCCATTTACAAAGCTTTTCAATCAGGGCATGATCAATAAAGACGGTGCTAAGATGAGTAAGTCAAAGGGTAATGTTGTATCTCCTGACGAGCTTGTTGAAAAATACGGCTGTGACTCATTAAGAATGTACGAACTTTTCGTAGGTCCACCAGAAGTAGACTCTGAATGGGACGATAGTGGTATTGACGGCGTATTCCGTTATCTTAACAAGGTTTGGAAGTTTGTTGAAAGCTACAAAGACAAAGACATGGCACCAACAAAAGATTCTGAATTTGCTAAGAACAAAATGATTTATGAAATAGATTCACGTCTTGCTGCTCTTACAATGAACACTGTAGTAAGTGGATTTATGGAATATACAAATAAACTTATTGATGTTGCTAAGGCTCAGGGCGGTATTGACAGAAGTGCAATAGAAGCTCTTGTAGTTCTTTTAGCTCCATTTACACCTCATATTGCAGAAGAACTTTGGCATGAACTTGGTCATGAAACATCTGTATTTGAAGCAGGCTGGCCAAAATGCGATGAAAGCAAGCTTGTTGTTGATGAAATAGTTATACCTCTTCAGATTAACGGTAAGGTAAGAGAAAACATAACTGTTTCTGCTTCACTTAGCAAAGACGAAGTTATGGCTAAGGCTAAAGAAGCTCTTGCATCAAGACTTGAAGGCAAAACAATTGTTAAGGAAATTTATGTTCCTGGCAAGATTCTCAACATTGTTGTAAAATAATTTGTTTATTAAAATACCGAGACAGTTATTCTGTTTCGGTATTTTTTTATGCCATTATATGGTAATATGAGTTTAAGAGGTGAGTTAAAATGATTAAAAATATGTTTTGGACACTTATAATAGTAAGCTCTTTTTTAGGGTGTTTAATAAAGTTTGGTATATTTGAAGGAGATTTAAGGCTTTATCAGTTTTTGTATTTCACTACACTTAGCAACATAATAGTTATACTTTATTATATTGGTGCCTTTAAATATGAATTTATAATGAAAAACAGCTTTTTTAGAGGAGTTATGAGTATTTCAATATTTGTTACTTTCTTAATTTATAATTTTTTTCTTAAAGACAGCAGCTTTGGTACAATTGAAGTTTTTTCTCTCCAATGGATAGGAAGTACTCTTTTGCATTATGTAACGCCTTTTTTGGTGGCTGTTGACTTTGTTTTGTTCAGCAGAAATATTAATTTTAAGTTGTTAGACCCTATTAAATGGCTTTCTTTCCCAGCATTATACTTTGTGTTTATTGTTTTTATGGCTAAAATAAAGAATTTCTTTCCAAACCAATCAACACCTTATCCATATTATTTTATAGATGTTGTTTCATTGGGTTGGGGTAATGTTTTTAGAAATATAGTTTTTGTTGCGATACTTTTTGCAGCAGTAGGGTATGTTATATATATAGTAAACTATATTTTAAGTAATAAAATTTAATACAATATTAATGTTTGTATAAGTGCAAAATATGGTAAAATAATATAATAAAGCACATGTGACAAAACAAAAGGAGGCGGTATTATGAAAAGGTCTGTTAAAAATATAATTGTTTCAACAGTATTAATATCACTTGTTTCATCTGTTTCAGCTTTTGGGGGCGAGTATACAAAAACAGATGCTGATGCCATTATAGACGGCATAAGTTTGGAGAAAAACGGCATAGAAAGAGTTATTATTGATGGTGAAATGTATGTGCCTTTAAGAAAAACTTTTGAACTTCTTGAAAAAGAAGTTATGTGGCAGCCGGGTTTTAATGCCGCTTTTGTAAATGATTCAAAATATCCAAGCAATTCTCAATATTCTAAAGAAAGTGATTACCGTCTTATTGCTTCTTTGCCACATGAAAATATATATGTTTATGGCCTTAAGCCAAAGGGCGTAGTGCTTCAGTTTAATAACAATTATTCATATATTGATACAGAGTATTTTACACAGGAAGAAGCCCTTCCTGAAATGGCTTATGGTGATTTAGACGGTGACGGGCTTAATGACATAGTAATAAGCTTTAATACAGAAAGCGGTACAGATGTAAGCATAGATACTCTTCATATACTTAAAACAATAGGATATGAACCACATACATATACAGATTTTGTTTTTGATAACGGAAATATAATTAATTATTTTAACGAGAATATTGCCATTGAAGCAGGGGTAGACTATGCTACAGTTTATTATGGTGAAAATGAAAAGACATTTAATTTAGATTTAAGTAAAATAGGCGAAATAAATGAATTTTATTTCGGAAAGAACATTGATTTTGATGTTACAAAAACATGTATTTCATTTAAAGCACCTATAGGTATAAGCTGTGAAAAGGGCATAGCATACTTTGCTTTGTTAAAGGGCGAAATAGTATTTAATGGAGAAGATTTTGAAATTAAAAATACTGATATAATATCTCTTGATGAGCAGAAAGAGCTTGATGCTTTGGCAAAAGAAGCAAAAGAACTTTTAATGAGGGATTTGGAAATTGAAGGTATATTTAATGGCGGTCTTCAGGGTGATTCTGACTACAACTATAAATGTTATGAGGAATACGAAAAAACAGGACAGATTTATTTCCCTGTAGTTTCTGATGAGTATAAAACAGTTGATGACCTTAAAAATTTACTTGAAAGCACATATTCCAGTGAGGAAAAAATAAATTATTTCCTTGAAAATTACATATATTCAACTGAGTTTGATACTCTTTTTAAGAATTTAGGCGGCAAGCTTTATGTTAATATGCTTGTAGGTGGAAAGGGAATGCCTATTATACTTGATGAAAATAGCATAAGAGTTAAAAAATTAAGTGATACAAATGTAGAAATTACATTTGATTTTGATATGTTTGATTACAAAACACATCCGTCTGTTACTTCAATGACACTTGTTGATGGAAAATGGCTATTAGATAAAGGCGTATATGAAACTGCAAAGACAGATTAAACTAAAGGAGATTATTATGTGTACAAGTTTTACTTTTTATAATAACAAATTTTATTTTGGAAGAAATTTGGATTTAGAATACAGATTTGGAGAAAAGGTTGTTATAACTCCAAGAAACTATATTTTAAATTACAAGGAAGAAAAACAAAATAGCAGCCATTTTGCTTTTATAGGCATGGCAAGAGTTGAGGATAATTATCCTCTTTATGCAGAGGCAGCAAACGAAAAAGGTCTTTGTATGGCAGGGCTTAATTTTCCATCAAATGCATATTATAATCCTGAAAAAGAAGAGGGTAAAATAAACGTAACACCATACGAGATTATACCTTATATTTTGGCAGAATGTTCTACAGCTGATGAAGCAGCAGAAAAAATAAAAAATTTAAACCTAATAGCCATTGAATTTAAAAAAGGCATGGCTCTTGCACCTTTGCACTGGATTATTTCAGACAAAGAAAAATCATTTGTTGTTGAGCCTACAAAAGAAGGCATTAAATTGTATGAAAAGCCAGTTGGTGTACTTACAAATACCCCTGAATTTAGTTTTCATATTATAAATTTAAGCCATTACTTAAATTTAACATCTAATCATGGTGAAAACAGATTTTCTGAAAAATTAGACATAAAGCCTTTTGGAGAAGGCTTTGGAGCAATTGGTCTGCCTGGCGATTTTTCTCCTGCATCAAGGTTTATAAGAACTGTTTTTAATAAATTCAACTCCAGATGTGATGAAAACGAAAATGCATCTGTAAGCCAGGTATTTCATATTCTGGATTCAGTGGCTATGATTAAAGGAACAGTTATAACAAATGAAGGTATGTGTGACATTACTTCTTATTCAGCATGTATAAATGCCACAGACGGTATATATTATTACAAAACATATACAAATAACGCTGTTAATGCTGTTTCTATGAACAAAGAAAACTTAGACAGCAGTGATTTAAAGGTGTTTGACCTTATAGAAGATTTATATATTAACTACCAAAACTAACATTAATAAAGCACGGATTTATATTTTAAAATATAGTTCGTGCTTTTTTTATTCTAAATTATTTCAAAATTCTTAAAATTATAATACTATTTACCGTATAGTATTGTGTAATACAAAGTAGTTTGTTATAATCAGTACAAAAGGAGGGAGGCAATGAATACTCAATTTAGAAAAGGTGTAATTGAAATGTGTGTGCTTGCTCTTATTGCAAAAAGAGATATGTACGGATATGAGATCGTTCAGGCTATAGCTTCTTACATGGAAATAAATGAAGGTACTATTTACCCTATATTAAGAAGACTTACTATGGAGGAATATGTTGTTACGTACCTAAAAGAAAGCACAATAGGCCCTGCAAGAAAATATTACCATATAACAGAAAAGGGTCAGGGGTATTTTGGCTCAATAAAGGAAGACTGGCTTAATTTTTCAAAAATGGTAAATGACATAATTATGTCTTAATTATAAACAAGGAGGATTGTATATGAACAAAGAGGAATACCTTCAAAAACTTGAGCAGCATTTGAAAAAATATCTTTCTAAGGAAGAAATAAAAGATATTTTAATGGACTACGGCGAGTATTTTGAAGACGGAAGAAGACAGAATAAAACTGATATTGAAATTTCAGCTAAATTAGGCGACCCTGAGGTTATAGCATCTCAGTTTATAGAAGAGATAAAAGAAGAAAAAAGAAAAAAACAGGAAGAAAATATTGAGAAAATAAAAGAAACAACATCATCTGTAGTAAAAAATATTAAAAAAACAACAAATGACTTTGCACAAAGTGCAAAAGAAAAAATAAACACAGAAGCAATGGGCGAAATGTTCAATGAAAATTTCGATAAAGCAAAAAATGAAAGCAAAGGCATAATATCTTCTGTACTTGGATTTTGCACAACTATTATAAAGGCTGCCATATTTATAATTATATGCTTTATTTGTATTATGACTGTTTTAACAATATTAGGATTTTTAGGCGGAGCTGTTTTATTAGCAATAGGCGGTGGCATTGGCGGACTTACTTTATGTGTTGGATTAGCAAGCTTTATATCAGCAGCAATGACTGCAGCAGGTATATTTGCTTCAATATTTCTTATAGCTGCAGGCATACTTTTTGCACTGTTATTTATAATTATTGTTTATATAATTATTAAATACCTTAAAGAAGGTTTTAATTTTTTCTTTATAAAAAAAGGAGGGGTAAATAATGATTAAGGTATTAAAAAGGGCTACATTAATTACCCTTGCAGTTATGGGTATAAGCTTTGTGTGCTGCCTTATATGTATTCCTTTTGCAGTAAACGGAGCTATAAAAGATTTAAACAGAATGACATCAGAAGCAATTGTACCTACAAAGGGAATTACTATTTCTCCAAATATAAATACAATTGAAATTTCAAGCATTGACTATATTGACGTTGAATTTAAACAGGCAACAGGAAATAACGCATATGTTGAGGTTTATTCAACAGGATATATGGGCAGATATAAATCTGATGCTGAGGTAACAGAAAGCGAAAATACAGCATATATAGGGTTTACAAGAGAATACGGAACATTTGTATTTGACAAGGAATATATTGAAAAAGCATTTGCAAAATCACTTCAAAATTATCCTGATGTAATAATATATGTGCCTAAAAATATGACTGTTAAATGCGAAGATTATGTTGCAAGAAACATACTTTCTTCTAATATTGTGTTTGCAAATAAAGAGGAATTAATTTCATTGTTAGAGCAAAAAGAAGCCGAAGCGATAGCTGAGGAAAGACAAATGGACATAGAAAATGCTATTAATTATATGGAAGAAAGAGTATCTGAAACTGAAAGCAGAAACATGTATGAAATAGAAAGCTTAAGGGATGAATTTTATTCATTAAGAGGCGAATTTGAAATACTTCAAAATGAATTATATAATGGTCAGTAATATTAAAATGCCCAATTAAATGGGCATTTTTTATTTTTGGGGTATAGATTTTTTTGCTGGATTTTTAAATTAAGATGTAATTGTTACCCTAAAAGACCCCAAAAAAATTAATATTAAATGTGTATTTTGGCGTATAATAAAATTTTTTGATTTTTTTAATTATACGCCAAATTATATAAAAAATTTATTATTCATAATTTTATAAAAAATTTCTCAGTAAAAAAATGCTTACGAAGGAAAAAAATATCTGATAGAATAATCAACTGTATGAAAAACAAAGTTAATTTTTAGTTGGTTATTTTAGGAGGGTATTATGCCACAAAATAAGAGAGAAAGTATTATTTTTACAGTTATGATGTGTTTTTTTATGGTACTTATAATGAGTATTTATAATGTAACTCTTCACATGGGTGAGTTTTCAATAAATACAATTAAACAGGCCTGGATAGGTTTTCCTATCGCTTACATATTTGCTCTTTGCTGTGATATGCTTTTTGTATCAAGAAATGCAAAGAATTTCGCTTTTAAATATATTGTTAATTTTGAAAGCAAGCCTCTTCATAAAATACTTGCTATTTCAGGTTTAATGGTTGTGCAGATGGTTATTATAATGTCTTTTTACGGTGCTTTAGAAGCTTGCGTATCAACTGGCAGCTGGAGCAACATTATTATGATTTGGCTTACAAACATACCTAAAAACTTCATAATGGCACTTCCTTTACAGCTTATTATTGCTGGACCTTTGGTAAGAATTACATTTAGAAAGCTTTTCCCAGTTGGGTCAATTATAGGATAATTACTTGGCAGATATAAATTATAATTTATATCTGCCTTTTTTATTGCCAGTTATTGATATATTATGTACTATAATTTATATAAAAAAATAAATTAATGTTAAAATTTTATTAAATAAATGCTATAAATTTGGTATAGTATTATAAATGTGGTACAATATTACAGATGAAATTTTTAATTTATTTAATATAAATTATTTTTATGATTAATGCAGACTTGGGAGGTTATTATGTTTGATATAAAAGAAGAGCTAAAAAAACTACCCTCAAAGCCTGGCGTTTATATAATGAAAAACGAAAACGATGAGGTTATATATGTAGGCAAAGCCATTAACCTTAAAAACAGGGTAAGGCAGTATTTTCAAAACAGTGCAAATAAGTCCGTAAAGGTTCTTGCAATGGTTAAAAACATTACGGAGTTTGAATATATAGTTACAGAAAACGAAATGGAAGCCCTTAATTTGGAATGTAATCTTATAAAAGAGTACAGTCCGAAATATAACATTCGCCTTAAAGACGACAAAACATATCCATCTGTAAAGGTGACATTAAATGAGGATTTTCCAAGGATATTTGTAACAAGAAATATAGTTAAAGACGGTTCAAAATATTATGGGCCATATACAGATGCATACGCTCTTAAAGAAATTATTGAAATGGTAAATAAAATGTGGCCTTTAAGAAAATGCAAAAAAGTCCTTCCTCGTGATATTGGCAAAGAAAGACCATGTCTTAACTATCATATAGGTCAATGCTCTGCACCTTGTGACGGTCTTATATCAAAAGAAGAATATGGCAAAATAGTCCGTGAAGCCATGGATTTTATAGAGGGCAAGCACGACAAGATATTAAAAGATTTAAAGGTTCAAATGACAGAGGCTTCTGAAAATCTTGAGTTTGAAAAGGCAGCTATATTAAGGGATAAAATACGCAGCATAGAAGCTATTTCTGTAAGGCAGAGAGTTACAAACACAAATGTAAATAACTGTGATGTTATAGCATTTGTAAGGGCTTTTGATGAGGCTCTTGTTCAGGTGTTCTTTGTTCGTGACGGCAAAATAACAGGCAGAGAGCACTTTCTTTTAAATAATGTGGAGCATCTTTCAAGAAGTGGTGTTATAACTGAGTTTGTAAAGCAGTTTTACAGTGGTACGGCTTTTGTGCCTAAAGAAATTGTGCTTTCAGAGCCTTTGGAAGAAGAAGAAAAAGAGATTACCGAAAAGTGGCTTTCTACATTGAGGGACTCAGCAGTAAATGTTATTGTGCCGCAAAAAGGCGAGAAAAAAGAGCTTGTTGATTTGGCATACAAAAATGCATCTATTACATTTGAGCAGTTTGGCGAAAAGTTAAAGCGTGATGAAATGCGTACTGTTGGTGCATCAAAAGAAATTGCCGAAGTTTTAGGTCTTGAAAAAGTGCCTGAAAGAATAGAGGCATACGATATTTCAAACATACAGGGCTTTTATTCAGTTGGAGCTATGGTTGTTTTTGAAAATGGCAGGGCTAAAAAAAGCGATTACAGAAAGTTCAAAATAAAGTCTGTATCAGGTCCAAACGATTTTGCCAGCATGAAAGAAGTTCTTACAAGAAGAATAAACCATGGACTTCTTGAAAAAAGCGGCAGAGAGGATTTATCAGGCAAAGGCTTTGCAAAGCTGCCAGACATAATATTTATGGACGGTGGTAAGCCGCAAATAACAGCAGCAGAAGAAGTTTTGGCTGCCTTTGGTCTTAACATTCCTGTATGTGGTATGTTTAAAGACGATTTCCACAGGACAAAAGGTCTTTTATTTAATGACAAGGAATATTATATGCCGCAAAACAGCGAAGGCTTTAAACTTATAACAAGAATACAGGACGAAGTTCACAGATTTGCCATTGAGTTTCACAGAAGCTTTAAAGATAAGTCACAGCTTCATTCTGTTTTGGACGACATACCAGGCATAGGGCCTGTTAGAAGAAAGGCTCTTTTAAAGTATTTTGAAAATATAGAGAATATAAAAAATGCTGAAGTAGAGGACATATTGGAAGTAGAAGGAATGACAATTAAAAGTGCTGAAGCAGTGTATTCTTTTTTCAGAAATAATAAAAATTAACTGCAAAATGTTGGTATTATAGCCTCGTTTATGCTAAAATTTTTTTAATTGATGTTTAGTATATTGGTTTAACTTATACTGATTGAGAAAGGAAGATTGGTTATGAGTGCTGCATCAAATTACAGTGTTCCTCTTCAGCAGTTTGTTGAAGAGTTTGATTTGGAAAATATTGTGCCTGAAATTTCACTTGAAGGCAGAGTAATAAACAGTAACGGTGTAAACAGACCGGCTTTACAGTTGGCAGGTTTTTTTGACTATTTTGAAAATGACAAGGTTCAACTTGTGGGCGTAGTTGAAAAGGCGTATCTTGACAGGCTTGAGCCAATGTTCAGGGAAGACGTTTTAAGAAAGCTTTTTTCATTTGGTTTTCCATGTCTTGTTGTATGCAACAATTTAGAGATATTCCCTGAAGCAATTGCATTTGCAGAAGAGTTTGGAGTGCCTGTTTTCAGAACAAAGCAGTCAGAGACAGAGTTTTTGACAGAGTCCAACATGTGGATAGCTGAAAAGTTAGCAGAAAGAGTTACTATCCATGGGGTATTGGTTGATATTTACGGTG
>CALWHO010000195.1 GCA_944380405.1 uncultured Lachnospiraceae bacterium | reverse complement strand
TTCTTCTCCACTTTTATCAAGAAGCTCTTCACTCATAAATTTTGCGCTTCCATATACCTTAAAATTTCTGTCCAAAAGCCCCATGGCACCTTTAACAGTCATTGACTTGCCACTTCCTGACTCACCTAAAATACCTAAACATTCACCTGGTGCAACAGAAAATGATACGCCTTTTACTAAATTTATATTTTCTTTCTTACCTTTTAAAGTTACAATTAAATCTTTAATTTCAAAAACAGGTGTCATTGTCCAGCCTCCTTTGGATCTAATACGTCTCTTAAAGCATCGCCCATTAAATTAAAGCAGCAAACCAATGCCACAATAGCAACACCAGGAGCAATCATCTGCACAGGATTGCTTGTTAAAACTTCTTTTGCTTCGTTAAGCATAGCACCCCATTCAGGTGTTGGTGCCTGAACTCCAAGACTAAGGAATGAAAGAGTTGAAATATTAATAATTGCCCATCCTATATCAAGAGATGCCAAAACAACTAAATCCGATGTAATAGAAGGAAGAAGATGTCTGAAAAGTATAAATCTTTCAGGCATACCTACACAACGAGAAAACTGAACAAAGTTTCTGTCACGATACTGCATAACTCCTGTTCTTATCATTCTGGCATACCATGCCCATTTTATAAAAACATTGGCAATAATTACGTTTTGAACACTTACACCCAAAAGAGCTACTACAGCAAATACCATAATCTGGCTTGGAAACGAAAGCATAACATCAACAACACGCATTATTACTTCCTCTACAACACCTCTGAAATATCCAGCCATAATACCTAAAACAGCACCAATGCCTATTGTACCAAACATAGTAAGGGTAGCTAAACCAAGTGTAGGTCTAATGCCGTAAATTAGTCTTGAAAGTACACATCTTCCAAGCTGATCTGTGCCTAAAGGATACTGAATACTATACTCAGCAAATTTATTTATAATATTTGTCTCATATGGATCGTTAGGTGCAATAATTGGAGCAAATATTCCTATAAGAGCTACAATAATCACAATTATAATTGTTGTAACAGCCGTACGGTTTTGAAAAAGTCTTTTTGTCATGCTCTTTAATTCTCCTTTCTTAATCTTGGGTCTGATGCTGTTTGTAAAATGTCAAATAACAGATTAAACATAACAAAAAGTACACCTATAAGAAGTACGTATGTTTGAATAACAGGATAATCTCGATTAAAAATTGAGCTTATACATAAAGTTCCAAGTCCTGGCCATGAAAATACGTTTTCAACTACTATTGTTCCTGAAATAAGCTGTGGTATACTCATACCCATTGCCACAATACAAGTATGCATTGAGTTTTTAAGTATGTGCTTAACTAGTATTGCTTTTTGCGGAAGACCTCGTACATTAGCATAAAGCACATAATCCTGTTTCATGTTTTCAAGCATATTGTTTCGTATAAGTCTTATATACGTAGATATATAGCTTAATGCCACAGTAAAGGCAGGAAGTATTAAATGCTTTATTGTGCCATTTCCATTTGTAGGAAGCAGCCCCAACTTTACACCAATTACCCACATAAGTAAAAGCCCTACCCAATAAGGCGGCATTGCAGTAGTTACAAATACAATGCCTCTCATAATTTTGTCAAACCAGCCATCTTTATATACTGCACATAAAAACCCAATAGGTATACTAAGTACAAGTACAATAACAAAAGATGCTCCTGCCAATTGAAGCGTTGCCGGCAAACACCTTACAATTTCTCCAGCAACAGTTCTGGCAGGGTTAACATAACTTATACCAAAATCGCCCTGAAAGCATCCTATAATCCAATCTATATACCTAATCAAAAATGGCTTATTAAGTCCAAGCATTTCCTCCATTTCTGCAATAGCCGCATCTGTAATTACCGGCATCTGCTGAACACGAAGGGCAACCTCTGCCGGGTTGGATGGAATTAAATTTATAAACATAAAACATATAAATGAAATTGCAAACAAAAGCGGAACTGCTAAAAGCAATCTTCTAACCGCATATCGTCTCATTATAATTCTCCCTTCTTAAAACTATTAAAATTAAAGAACCGCTTTTTAAATAAGCGGCTCTTTAAATATAATTATTATTGGAAATACATATCTGCAAAAGGTACATCATACTGATCTGTACCAAAATGAACACCTTGTAAATCAGATGTATAAAGAGCCTTGTTGCACTCAAATGTCAAAGGTATATAAACAGCATCTTCATGTAATCTTGTTAAAATAAAAGTGTATAACTCTTGTCTTTCTGTTTCATCAGTTGTTGTAAGTACTTTAGTAATAGCTGCATCAATTTCAGCCTTATCTTCTAAGCCAAGCTGTGCAGCGTAGTCACCATAAACAGGTGCTGTCATAGCTGAAAGTGATGACTGCGGGTCATATGGCATTCCCCAACAAATATTAAATACCATATCAAAGTTGCCTGCTTTCATATTGTCACGGTATGACTGTTCTTCTTCACCATGAATATTAAGTGAAATACCAAGTTTAAGGTATTCGCTTTGGAGATATTCGGAAATAGTTTTTTCTGTTACGCTGTCGCTGTTATATAAAAGTCCAAGTTCAAGCTTTTTACCGTCTTTTTGTCTTATACCGTCACTTCCCATAACCCAGCCTGCTTCATCAAGCATCTTTTCTGCAGTTTCAAAGTTATATTCGTATGGTGTTAAATCAACATCACAGTATGGAACAGTTTTTGCATAAAGTGTATCGGCAGGTTCTTCAAGTCCATAAAAAATACCTTCAGAGATAGCCTCTTTGTTTGTTGCATGCTGTAAAGCCTGTCTTACGGCAACATCGCTTAAAATATCATTTTTTGTGTTTAATACAATATGCCTTGTTGATGTAGGCTCAGATAATGAAACTGTAAATTTTTCGCTGTCAATATACTGGCTTATGGCATCTGCATCAAGCATGTTTTTACCAAAAATCAAGTCAATCTCGCCTGATTCCAAAGCCATTATTCTTGTCTGGTTATCAGGTATTACTTTTACTGTTATTTTCTCTATTGCAGTCAGTTCACCCCAATAATTTTCGTTACGCTCAAATACTGCATATTCATCTGTAACAAAATCTGTAAGAACGTATGGACCTGTACCGATATATCCGTTTACACCGTCTTTTGTGCTTCCTTCAATCATGCAGTTAGGTGAAATCATGGCAAAAGGACGGATACAACCAAGCTCTGTAAGCATTGGATAATATGGTTCGCTAAGTTCAATAACAAATGTATAGTCATCAGGAGCTGATACACCTACAAGAAGATTCATCATTTCAAGCCATGTATGACGTTCTTTGTTTTCAATGATAGCATTAAAGTTTGCTAAAATAGCATTTGCGTCACATACTTCACCATCAGAAAATGTAACACCTTCACGTATTTTAAATGTGTATACTTTTCCGTCATCGCTTATATTCCAGCTTTCAGCTAAGCAGCCTTCATAACCATCATCTGTAATGCTTACAAGGGTATCATACAAAATACTTTGAGCATACATTTCGCCTGCATATAAGTGTGGATTTAAATCCCTTATATCTCTATAGTTAACACATGTAAGCTCTGTTTTTTCTTCTTCAGAACTTTCAGATAATGCAGAAGTTGAATTAGTCTCTGTTGTATTGCTGCTACACCCTGTAAAAACACCCAATGCCAACACACTGCCTAATATCAGTGTAAGAAGTCTTTTTTTCATTTAATATTCTACCTCCAGTAAAGTTATTATTATGTCGTCAATTATTAT
>CALWHO010000194.1 GCA_944380405.1 uncultured Lachnospiraceae bacterium | reverse complement strand
TATTATGAATCCATTCAAAAATCTGTTTTCCTCTGAATTTAGGCTCGCCCATTTCTTTTATAATGTCTTCAAGCTCATCTAAATAAAGGGATTTTAAATCAACAGACACTTTTCAGTTCCCCTTTCTTTTAAGCTTTGATATGAAAAATCCGTCTGTTCCGTGAATAGAAGGATAAAGTTCAATCATTCCTTTGTCTAAAATACTGTCTTTAAGTCCATCAGGCAGATTTTCAGTAATGTCTGCCTGTTCAAAATCAAAGTTATCGCAAAACCACTTTACATTGCCCATGTTTTCTTTTTTGCTAAGTGTACATGTGCTGTAAAGCAAATATCCGCCTTTTTTAACATATGATGCCGAGCTAGACAAAATACTTCTTTGTATATCAATAAGACCGTCAATATCCTTTCCGCTTTTCTTAAGTCTTATGTCGGCTTTTTTTCTTAAAAGCCCAAGACCTGAGCAAGGAGCATCAATAAGTACACAGTCATATTTTTCACAGTCTTCTTCATATTTAGACGAAGCATCTTTATTTTCAGTTTCAACAATACTTATGCCAAGTCTATTAGCAGTTTCTTCTATAAGCTCAAGCTTATGGTCATATATATCCCTTGAAACTATATGACCTGTGTTTTCCATAATACAAGCCATAGCCATTGTTTTGCCGCCAGGAGCACTGCATACATCAAGCACGGTATCACCTTTCTTAGGTGAAAGAACTGCTGCTGCAATGGCACTGCTTTCGTCCTGAACAAAAAAGAGACCATCTTTAAAAGCCTTTGACTTAAGTAAGTTACCTGTTTTTGAAACATATACCGTTGTAGGTGAGTATTTAGCTTTTTCTGCCTCCATACCCTCATTTTTAAGTATTTCAATAAGCTCACTTTGGCTTACCTTTGTTGTGTTTACAGAAAGTGAAACCTTTGGAGAAAGTGAATTTGCCATACAAAGCTTTTCTGTAAAGTCCTTACCGTAATAGCTTATCCACATTTTTACAAGCCATAAGGGATGTGAGTATTTAATGCTTATATACTCTGGAAATTCTTTTTCTTTGTCAGGCATTTTAACATTTTCATAGTCCCTTGAAATATTTCTTAAAACACCATTTACAAATCCTGAAAGCTTGCCTAAGCCTTTTTCCTTAACAAGTTTTACAGCTTCATTTACTGCTGCTGATGACGGTACATTCATAAATATAATTTCGTATACTGAAATACGCAGTACAGATAGTATCCAAGGCTTCATTTTTTCTGTTTTAACAGAAGAGAAGCTGTTTATAACATGGTCTATATATATTATGTTTCTTAAAGCACCATTAACATTTTCAGTAACAAAAGCCCTGTCTTTTTCACTCATGGCACCATTTGCCTTAAGTGCTTTTTGAAGAGCAATATTGCTGAAAGCATTATTTTTTTCAATTTCCATTATTACCTGTGATGCTACCTGTCTTGGATTTATATAAACCATTGCTTTCTCCTTTTAAACATAAATTCATTAGTATATTATTTTACAGCAAATATCCCTCAAAAACAACATTTTTTAGAATTCCTTAAAACAAAAAAAGACATATAACCCCAAATTCATGGGGTATATGTCTTTTTAATATCAGTCATCTCTTCTGCCGAATATAAGTATAAGTCTAAGCAAGCTGGCTATGGCACTGGCTGCTGCTGCAACATATGTGAGTGCTGCTGCTGAAAGTACTTTCTGAACAGGGCCTATTTCGTCACTGTCAAGTATGCCGTAGTATCCAAGCATTTGAATAGCTCTTGAAGAAGCGTTAAACTCAACAGGAAGTGTTATAAGAGCAAATACAACAGAAAGTGAAAAAAGAACTATACCAAACTGTATAAGACCATATCCGCTGTTGCTGTATGTGCCGCCAAAAAGCACGCCAAGTATAATAATAGGCATTGCAAGGTTTGAGCCTATACTTGTAAGAGGCACCATTGCTGACCTGAGCTTAAGAGGCACATAGCCTTTTGCATGCTGAACAGCATGACCTGTTTCATGTGCTGCTACGCCTATGGCTGCAAGTGATGTTGAGCCATAAACGCTTTCAGAAAGTCGAAGCACCTTTTTGCTTGGGTCGTAGTGGTCTGTAAGGCTTCCCCTTACCTGCTCAATTCTTACATCGTAAATACCTGAAAGCTGTAAAAGTCTTTGTGCTGCTTCTGCACCTGTTATACCGCTTCTGCTTCTAACCCTTGAATACTGGCTGAATGTGCCTTTAACCTTTGCCTGAGCATAAAGGGCAAGTATCATTGCAGGAAGAAGTATATATAGGTATCTAAGATCAAAATAAAACATATTTATCAACTCCGTTTCCATTTATATCTAAGTGTACGAAAGATAAATTATTTTGTCTGCTTTTTATTTAAGAATTGTACCTAATTCTATTTTGTGGCCTCTCATGTATGCGTCTGTATCCATAACCTTGCCGCCTTTTGCCTGTAAAGTGCGTACAAGAAGTGATTTTTCTTTGCATTTAACAACAAAGCCTTTTTTTGTTATTTCAACTATTTCCCCAAAATTTCCTGCATATTCTTTATCCATAACTTCAACCTTAAAAATCTTAAGAACTTCGTCGTTATAGATTGTGTATGCTGCTGGCTGAGGTGAAAGACCTCTTACAAGACAGTCTATTTCTTCCGGTGTTTTGCTCCAGTCAATATGACCTGTTTCACGGCTTATCATATGGGCATATGTGCTTTCGTCCTGATTTTGAGGTGTTCTTACAGCTGTACCATTTTCAATGTCTTTAATTGTACTTATAAGAAGCTCCGCACCTATTTCGGCAAGTTTTTCTGTAAGAGTGTCATAAGTATCATCTTTTGAAATCTCACACTCTGCCTTTGAAATCATGTCACCGCTATCAAGGCCTTTTTCCATATACATAATAGTAATGCCTGTCTTTTCATCACCGTTTATAATGCTGTACTGTATTGGCGCTGCACCTCTTAATTTAGGCAGAAGTGAGCCATGTACATTTATACAGCCATATTTAGGCATATTAAGTATTTCTTCTGAAAGTATCTGACCATAAGCTGCCACAACTATTATGTCTGCTCCATAGCTTTTTATGCTTTCAATTACTTCTTTTTCGTTTATTTTTTCAGGCTGCATAACAGGTATGTTAAGCTCCACAGCCTTCTCCTTTACAGGAGGAAAAACCATTTTTTTGCCTCTGCCCTTGGGTCTATCCGGCTGGCATATAACACATAAAACTTCATGGTTTTCTGCCAGTTTCTCAAGGCTTTTAACAGCAAAATCTGGTGTACCCATAAATATTGCTTTCATATTTCTTATTCTTCTCCTTCTTCATCTTCAGGAAGTGCCTTGTCTATGTATAGTATACCGTCAAGGTGGTCAGTTTCATGACAAAGTGCTCTTGCCATAAACTCTGTACCTTCAACAATTATTTCCTGACCTTCTCTGTTAAATGCCTTAACCTTAACATAGTTTGGTCTTTCTACGCAGGCACTTTTGCCAGGTATACTAAGGCAGCCTTCATAGTCAGTCTGTGAACCACTTGTTTCAATTATTTCAGGGTTTATAAGCTCAACAAGACCTTCTCCAATATCTATAACAACAATTCTTTTAAGTACACCAACCTGTGGTGCTGCAAGACCAACACCATTTGCGTCATACATAGTTTCTGCCATGTCATCAAGAAGTGTTAATACACTTGGTGTAATTTCTTTAACAGGTTTACATTTTTTTCTTAACACTTCGTCTGTGCTTATACGAATAATTCTCTTAGCCATTTTATTATATCCTCCCTATATATATTTTATATAACCTCATAAAGTATACCAT
>CALWHO010000193.1 GCA_944380405.1 uncultured Lachnospiraceae bacterium | reverse complement strand
ACGATACAGCCAATGCCCCAACAAATATACCTATAAGAAAGCAGAATATAATAGGCACTACAACACCAACACTTACCTTATATTCATATATAAGCCTTATACATCCTGCTATACCTCCCAATATAGCTGCCTCTTCATATATCTTTATATAAGAAACTGTTTTTGTCTTTTGGGCAAGTCTTTCAACAACACCTATTGCTGCAATAAAAGCAAAAACTCCGCCTGCAACAACAACTCCTGATGCAAAGCCAACAAATATAATAGCCGCTAAATTTAAAATTCCACTCATTTTTTCACTTCATCCTTTTTCACCTGTTGAAGCTGGTCTTTTATAACCTGGTCTTCATAAGATGTCATTTGTACCTCTATAGGTGTTGGGTCGTAAGTCATATTTTTGCCCAAAAAATGATTAAAGAATATTGTTATGCCGAAAAATAAACCTATGGCATATGATATTTCCAAAAGCTTATAGTCTTTTTGGCTTTCTCCGTCAAATACATCGTAATAGCTTTCTATTATGTCTGGAATTTCTGCATCAGAATGAAAACTCATTATTGCCGTTGCACCGCCAGCAAAAAGCACTGCCGAAACAAAAAGCACCTTTGCAAATGTAAGGAGTCTATTTTCCTTAGGCTGTTTTTGGCTGTATTCTATTAAAACTTCACTTTCACCTTGGTTTATAATAGTGGCATAAGGAAATTTATTTAGTATTTTTTCAACTATTTCTATAGAAGAAATACTGTAAACACCTCTTTTAACATCAGGTACTTTAAGGACAATCGTATTTTTAATTTCATCCTCGCCTTTTGGGGAATATACATCGGCTATATCCTTTATAAAAACAACTTTTTTCTCGTTAAGCACAAATTTTTTATGTGGCATAATATAAATATTCATAAATATCATTCCTTTTTGATTTTAAATAAGTTTGTGCATTAAGGCAGAAAAATATTTATGTGCCAACAAATTTAATTTTTGGCAATAAAAAAAGAACTGAAAATTCAGCTCTCTCATGCTAAAATAATTTTTTCAATAGCGGAAAGGTTTGGGAAACAAAGAGTTTCCCAACTGTAATCCGCAATCGGAATTCACTTCCGATGAGGAAAAGGCAATGTTTCAAGGCTTTTAGCCGATGGAACTTTGCCTTTACACTTCTGCCTACTCGTCAAAGTCTTGAATGAAATGAGACTTTGACGAGAGGGTGTCGACATTTTCGACACCCTCAAAAGTTCTTTTTATTCACCTCTAAGTCTTTTGAGGGATTCTTTTATTTTCTTTTCAACGCCATTTTCCGTAGGCTCATAATATCTCTTACCTACAAGCTCATCTGGCAAATACTGCTGTTTTACATAATGACCTTCATAATCGTGGGCATATTTATATCCTATGCCATGATTAAGGTCTTTTGCACCGCTGTAATGAGCATCTTTCAAATGGTTAGGCACAGATTTTATTTTTATGTTTCTTACATCGCTTAAAGCTTTATCTATACCCAAATAAGAAGCATTGCTTTTAGGTGCACATGAAATATATGTAACTGCCTGTGCAAGTATTATACGACTTTCAGGCATACCAATAAAGTTTACTGCCTCTGCTGCTGAAACTGCCACCTGAAGTGCGTGAGGGTCTGCATTACCCACATCTTCACTGGCACAAATTACAATTCGTCTTGCTATAAACTTAGGGTCTTCACCTGCATAAATCATTTTTGCAAGGTAATAAAGAGCAGCGTCAGGGTCTGAGCCTCTCATGCTTTTTATAAAAGCCGAAATTGTGTCATAGTGGTTGTCGCCGTCTTTTTCGTAGTTTAAAGCACGCTTTTGTATACACTCCTCTGCCACATCAAGTGTAATTTCTATTACGCCATTTTCGTTTTTGTCAGTAGTTAAAACTGCCAGCTCTATGGCATTAAGAGCAGTTCTTGCATCACCATTTGAAACATCTGCCAAAAATTTAAGGGCATCTTCCTTTATATCAATATCAAAATATCCATAGCCTTTTTCACTGTCTGTTACGGCACGGGTTATAAGTTTTTCAATATCTTTATTTTCCAGCTGTTTAAGCTCAAATATAATACTTCGGCTTACAAGAGCCTTATTTACTTCAAAATACGGATTTTCAGTTGTGGCACCTATAAGCACAATTGTTCCGTCTTCTACATGAGGCAAAAGAGCGTCCTGCTGTGTTTTATTAAAACGGTGTATCTCGTCTATAAAAAGTATTGTTTTTTCGCCAGTCATGGCATTTCTTGTTTTAGCCTCTGAAACAACATCTTTTATTTCTTTTATGCCTGATGTTGTGGCGTTTATCTGAACAAAAGCCCTTTTTGTTGTATTGGCAATTATTTTTGCAAGTGTTGTTTTGCCTGTTCCTGGAGGTCCGTAAAATATAACTGAGTTAAGTTTATCAGCTTTTATTGCCCTGTAAAGGAGCTTACCCTTGCCTACAATATGCTCCTGACCCACAAACTCCTCAAGGGTTTCAGGTCTCATTTTTGCTGCCAAAGGCGCATTTTTCTTCATATTCTGCTGTATGTTATATTCAAATAAATCCACCTAAAATCACCGTCTTAAAAAATACTTCTCCAAAGCCTTAGCCGCACCGTCATTTTCGTTTGTGTCGGCTATTTCGTCTGCATACTCCTTAACCTTTTCCTGTGCATTACCCATGGCTATGCCAAAACCTGCCTCCTGAAGCATGTCAATATCGTTCATTTCGTCGCCTATGGCTATTACGTCTTTAATGTCGATATTATAAAAATCACATAATATCTTCATGCCTCTTGCCTTACCCATTCCAACTGAGTTAATAAAAAGATAGCCGTCCATAATAAAATCCCTTATTTCAATATCAGGAAAATTCATACTTTCTATTTTTGCCTTTGCCATTAAAACCTGCTCTTTTTCACCTGCCAGAACTATCTGGTACAAATGGCCTTTTATATCCATAAAGCTTTCTATACTTTTAACATATCTTATACCGCCCAAAAAGCTTTTTATTCTCCCTGAAAATGTATGCTTGTTATAAATATCATATTTCCTGTGGTCTTTTGTTGGGAAAAATTTGTAATACTTATATCCGTCAGAAACTTCTATATACATATTATTCTCAAGACCATATTTTGAAATTGTTTCAACAACGTCTTTAGATATTGTTTTGTCCATAACAGGAGTTTTTTTCAAAGGGTCATAAAGTAGTATGCCATCTATACAGACAAAAGGCGTTTTTATACCAAGTTTTTTGGCAACAGGCATTGTTTTTGTTATATTTCTGCCTGTGCATAGAGTAACAATTCCTTTTGAAGAATTTATTTTTTTTATTGTTTCAATAGTTCTCTTGCTTATTTCGCCATTTTTGCCTATAAGAGTTCCGTCTATATCGCATACTGCCATTTTATACATTTAAAACACCTGCTTTATTATTTAATAAACATAGCATCTCCAAAGCTGAAAAATCTATATCTTTCTTTTACAGCTTCGTTGTAGGCATTAAGCACATTTTCCTTACCGGCAAGTGCTGAAACAAGCATTATAAGTGTAGACTCTGGCAAATGGAAATTAGTTATAAGGCAGTCAACAGCCTTAAATTTATATCCTGGGTATATAAATATTTTTGTCCAGCCACTTTGAGCATGAACTATGCCTTCTTCGTCTGTTACAGATTCCAAAGTTCTTGTGCTTGTTGTGCCTACAGAAATAATTCTGCCGCCATTTTTTCTTGTATTATTTATTAATTCTGCCTGACTTTCTTCCACAATATAATATTCACTGTGCATTTCGTGGTCATTTACATCCTCAACCTTTACCGGTCTAAATGTACCAAGACCAACATGGAGTGTAACATGGGCAATATTTACTCCCATGTCTTTTATCTCCTGCAAAAGCTCTTTTGTAAAATGAAGTCCTGCTGTTGGAGCTGCTGCTGAACCGTCATGCTCTGCATAAACTGTCTGGTATCTGTTTTTGTCTTCAAGTTTATGAGTAATATAAGGAGGAAGCGGCATTTCTCCAAGCTCATCAAGTATGTTTTCAAATACACCGTCAAAATGGAATTTAACAATCCTGTTTCCACCTTCTATAATATCAATAACTTCGGCTTCAAGCTTGCCACCGCCAAAAACTATTCTGTCGCCAATTTTTGCTTTTTTGCCTGGGTATACAAGCACTTCCCATTTATCAATTTCTTTTCTAACAAGAAGAAGCACTTCAACTCTTGCTCCTGTGTTTTTTCTTTCTCCAATAAGTCTTGCAGGAAGAACCTTTGTATCGTTAATTACAAGACAGTCACCTTTTTTAAGGTAGCTTTTAATGTCTCTGAATGTCTTGTGTTCAATTTCTCCTGTATTTTTATCAAGAACCATAAGTCTTGAAGAAGCCCTATCTTTTAAAGGCTCCTGTGCTATAAGCTCTTCTGGTAATTCATAATTAAAATCTGATGTTTTCATAATATTTCCCTTTTACTCCACTGTAATACCTGTATAATAATGTTTTAAAATTTCTTCGTATGTATAGCCTTTTTCTGCCATACCCTTTGCACCGTACTGGCTCATGCCTACGCCATGACCACTGCCGGCTCCGTTAAATACAAACACATCGCCTTCAACAGCACCGCTTGAGCTGCTGCTATTATTTGATGAACTGCTTGAAGATGAGCTGTTATTTGAATTATTTGAGCTGCTTGAATTGTTTGAAGTATTTAATTCAATAGCTTCATAAAATATTGTACCGTCTTTTGGAAGCACAAGTGTATAACCATTTACAACCTCTGTATATGTTTCATATACTCTTGCAGCTGCATTTTTTGTTTCTGTAGAAGACTTTGCAGTTACAGAGTTTGAAGAAACTGTATACATACGGCTTAAAAGACTTCCGTCTTTAGAAGAAGATGCAAAAAGACGGCAATCTTCTTTTTCAAATGTATGGCTGCCACTACTGCCTGTTATTTTAAGTTTCTGAACTCTGCCATATTCATTTGTTTCTGTAATTTCTATTGACTTTACAGTACCTATGTTTATGCCTTCGTTTTTAAGCATAGTTTCTATTTCACTTGCTGTAAATGTTCTTGTCCATTCTCTTCTTTCTTCGTTTATTTCTTTAACTGCCCTTAAATATGGCACTTCATTTGCCCACACATTTTCTGAGTCATCAGTACCGCCACCGCTTGAAGAAAAGAAAACAGCATTTATTGGCTGTCCATTATAAAGGGCAACTGCTTCGTCTGTATCATCAATAGCTTTATTAACAGCTTCTCTTTCCTGTGTATAGCCTAAATAAACCTGACAGTTAACGCCGTCACAGACATCATACCCTAAGTCACTATGAACACCCATTCTTGTAAGGGCATAGCTTCTTGCAGTAACAGCCTGTGCCTTTATGGCTTCTTCATGCCATGTTGATGGCATTTCACTTGGTACAACAGAATATAAATAATGGTCAAAGTCAACCACATTTACTGCTGTTATGTTTTTGCCTGAATATCTTCCAAATTCCATTACATCTCTGTAGCTTCTGTCTGAAAGTGTTATAATTCCGTTATTATCTTCTGCCTTCACCTGCATATATGTTCCGTCAAATGCAGCCACAGCGTCACTTCCGTCATAAAGCATAACTATTTTACTGCTACTTACGCTTTTTCCTATGCTTTTAGAAGGATTTGAAACATATACGTCCCATTCATCACCTGTAAAAACAGCAAAAGCGTCACAGTCATACTCATCTTCTGTTTCCAAAGCAAAATCGGCAGCCTTTTCATATGAAGAAAAATCTTCACCCAAAGACTCTATAGTGCCTGAAGGCACTTTAACTGTAAATGAATTTTTTGCCGAAATAGCTCCTTCTAAAATGAATTCGTCTTTATCCTCATAGCCTATTGAAATTTCTTTATTGCTAATAGGCACACTTGTTACTTCTTTATATTTATACTCCAGACCTACCCTTATAGTTTCTGGCATGTCATATGCAAATGCAGTTGTTGCATATAAAAATGTTGATAAAGCAAATATAGCTGCTGTAATAATACCTTTAAATTTTACCAAAACTGTCACCGTCCTTTTTTATATTTACTTCCCTCTTAATCTCAACTGACAATAATTATACCATAAAATTTATATATTCTCCTTAAATGATAATAAAATTTAAGAAATTAACAATTATTTTCAAATTATTAACTTAAATTTCAATAAATGTTATAAAAATATAGTATAATGTATATATAGATATTTTTTTACTATCCATGGAGGATGATATAAATATGGCAGAAAATAATAATTCAAGATTAAACTCTATAGAAGATGCAATGGTGTTTCTTGATAATGCAATAGAATTTCAGGAACTTATGGTTAGATATAGCTGTGCTATAAGGGAAGTACGCACAAAGCTTGAAGTACTTAATGATGACCTTAGAATAAGAAAAGGCAGAAGCCCTATTGAATCAATATCATACAGAATTAAAAAGCCTGCAAGCATAATTAAAAAAATGAAAAAAAGAGGATATGACTTTTCAATACCTGCCATAAGACAAAACCTCAATGATATAGCAGGCATAAGAGTTGTATGCTCATTTATAGACGATATATATGATGTTGCAGATATGCTTGCATATCAGGACGACATAAAGGTTATTGAAATTAAAGACTACATAAAAAATCCAAAAGAAAACGGCTACAGAAGCTATCACATGATAGTTGAAATTCCTGTATTCTTTTCAGACCACAAAGAGCCTTTACGAGTAGAGGTTCAAATAAGAACAATTGCCATGGACTTTTGGGCAAGCCTTGAGCATCAGCTTAAATACAAACAGGAAATTAAAAATCAGGAAGTAATAGTTGCAAAACTTAAAGACTGTGCAAATGTAATAGCCCATGTTGATTCTCAAATGCAGGATATAAGAAAAGAGCTTGAAGAAAACTCAACTGAAAAAGAAGGTACATTTCTTGATAAATTTGAAAAAATATCATTTGGCTCAATAATATAAAAATAAAAGCGGATATAATATCCGCTTTTTTATTTTTTTAATTAGAAACCAAGTGAATCATCAACAAGAACAACTTTAATTCTGCCCTTAATTGGTGAATTTCTAACTGTGCTTATGCTGCAGCAGATGCATCCAGGAGCTGTGCAGTTGTGGCAAGTACCGTCAATTTTGCAAGGTGTCTGAATGTTAGGGAATCTCTGTGCATTAATAGGAGCAGCTGTGCCTCTTGCTCTCTTCATAGCAGCATCTTCGTCTTTTGCAATTTTGTTAAGACCTGCAACTATAATTACGTTTTTAGGACCAAATGAAATTGCTGCAACTCTGTTGCCTGTTGCGTCAATATTAATTATAACACCGTCTTCAGAAATAGCATTTGCACTTGTTACAAAGCAGTCCATGCTAAATACTTTTCTGTAAATAATTTGCTGTTCTTCTGGTGATACTATATCTCTGTCATAAACTTCAAAGTTACCATTTTTAATAGCCTCTGTAAGTCCCATGTCTCTAATTGTCATAGAACCGCCCCATGATACAGAGCCGCCTTCTGGTATAAGTTCAAGAACTTTTTTAATAGCATCTTCTTTTGTCTTGCAGAAATATCCTTCCATATTTCTTCTTTCAAGACTGCTTATTACTTTTTTAGCAAGAAGTTCATTTCTTGTTTCCATTGGTGTTGCCATAATAAAATCTCCTCCTTAATTAACCAAGTTTAGAACATATAAATTATACCACAAATTTTAGTTTTTGTCTTTCATTTGTGCATAAGCAAGTATACCTGCCATTGTTTTTACATCTTCAATTTCTCTATTAAATATCATTTTAAGGCTATCTTCAAGAGAATATTTTTCTACCTCTATAAATTCATCTTCATCAGGATTTAAAACGCCTTCCATAAGATTTTCAGCTATATAAATATAAACTTTTTCAGTACACATACCAATAGCCATATATGTATCATTTACAAATGTAATTTTGCCAGCTTTATAGCCTATTTCTTCTTCAAGCTCTCTTAATGCAGCTTTTTCAGCTTCTTCGCCTTTTTCAATCATTCCTGCTGGAATTTCCAGAACCATTTTTTTAACTGCATGTCTGTACTGACGTACAAAATATATATTTCCTTCATTATCAACAGGCACTATTGCAACGGCGTTGCCTCTTAAAACAGTTTCTCTGTGAGTTACATGACCATTAGGCATTACAACTTCATCATCCATAACTGTAAGAATTTTACCCTTATACGCCTCACGGCTGCTTAAAACTTCGTAGCTCAATTTATTCTCCCCCTTTAAACAAAAGGGAGCAAACGCCCCCTATTTTTTTATTTTAATTTATTTAAAAATTCTTCTATTCTGTCCATGCCTTTTTTGATATTTTCCATGGAGCTTGCATAAGAAATTCTTATGTAATCACCCATACCAAAGTCAGCACATGGTACAACAGCCACAAGCTTGTCCTCAAGAAGTATTGAAGCAAAGTCAGCGGCAGAATTTATTATTTTTCCGTTATGGTTCATGCCATATGTTTTTGATACATCTATAAATAAATAAAATGCACCTTCTGGCTTAAGTGCTGAAACATAAGGCATATTTTCTTCTCTTTCAAATATATAGTCACGGCGTTTTTTAAATTCTTTTCTCATATCTTCAACACAATTTTGAGAAGATATAAGAGCAGTATAAGCCGCCTTTTGTGCTATTGAGTTAGGGTTTGAAGCACTTTGTGACTGTATGCCGGCAATAGCCTTTGCAACAGCTTTGTTTGAAGCACTGTATCCTATTCTCCAGCCTGTCATGGCATAGCTTTTTGACACACCATTTATAATAATTGTTCTTTCTTTTGCATCATCGCTTAATGAAGCTATTGAAATGTGCTTTTTGTTATCTTCATATATAAGCTTTTCGTATATTTCGTCAGAAACAATAAATAAATCGTGTTCCTTTGCAAAATCTGCCACATCTTTAAGCTGCTCATAAGACATAACCATGCCTGTAGGATTACTTGGGCTTGTAAGAACAATAGCCTTTACCTTTTCTGTATAAGCAGCCTCAAGCTCTGCTTTTG
>CALWHO010000192.1 GCA_944380405.1 uncultured Lachnospiraceae bacterium | reverse complement strand
ATGTTGCGGCATGCCTCTTGATGATTTTAATATCAGTAAAGAAGTAGATGGCACATGGAATGAAGATTACTGCAAATGGTGCTATGAAAACGGAAAATTTACTTATTCTAATATGGATGATTTGATTTCCTATTGTTCGGAGAATATGTCTAATGAAAAATTTTCACCAGAAGAAGTAAAAGCGTACATGGAAAAACTGCTGCCAACATTAAACCATTGGAAATAAATATATAGATTTACAATAAGAAAATAATGATAATACAGATAAGCTTATAGTAGGAAATATAGCTATTTATTTTATTATTTTAAATAATAGTGTTATGTTATTGACATCACTATTAAATAGTGATATCTTAAATTAAAAGTTTTTGTTCCAGTTTATAATTGGAATAGGATGTTTAAGGATTATATGCGTGATTGTTATGTTCTTTTCATACCAGTCACGCATTTTTTGCAGTAATAGAAAATTAATTTTATAATATTCAGAAAACAGAATATAACTTTAATTTATTATAAAATAGCAATATATAGGCTTTAACACTATAGTAGTCATTATTAATAGTTACAAAAATAAATGATCTACAAAACTTTTTATTAAAAAATTTGCGAACATTTAAAATTAAATATTGTAAACGGGCGAATAACATAATAATGATACTTCTGTTTAGCCACAGTCCGAGCGTGATAAAACCGTCGCAGGCAATGGAAACAGGTCGTCTGAAATGAGGACAAGATGTAAATTGCAGACTTATGGGCAAAAGCCGTTCGCTTGTTATTAATATAAATTATAAAATGATATGATTATACATTAAAACAATTATGTTTTGTTTAACATTTTCTCACAATATAGATAGCCAAACCAAAACAGAACAAACGTTTGTATTTTTTCGTTGTTCCCCTATACTTTAGTATTTAACTGTGATATACTTCTTAATAGCTTGTTTTTTGAATAATTATATATGATTATATCTAATGCTATGAAATGTTATTATGTTTAAAATTTTGATTTTAATCATTTTATTTTGTGCCAACGGAGGTGTATCATGGACAAACCATTTAAAATACATTCAAAATTTCAGCCTACTGGCGACCAGCCACAGGCGATAGAAAAGATAGCCGATGGATTTAAGAAAGGCTTGAAATTCCAGACTTTAAAGGGTGTTACAGGCTCAGGAAAGACTTTTACAATGGCTAATATTGTAGAGAAATTACAAAAGCCTACATTGGTCATTGCACACAACAAAACCCTTGCCGCACAGCTTTACAGCGAGTTTAAAGAGATATTCCCAGAAAATGCGGTGGAATATTTTGTCAGTTACTATGACTACTATCAGCCTGAAGCCTATGTTCCTTCAACAGATACTTATATTGAAAAGGACTCAGCCATAAACGACGAGATAGATAAACTTAGATACTCTGCAACAGCAGCACTTATAGAACGAAAAGATGTTCTTATTGTTGCCAGTGTTTCATGTATATATGGTTTGGGTGAACCTGATGACTATAAGGAAATGATGATTTCTTTAAGGCCTGGAATGGTTAAAGAAAGAGACGAGGTTTTAAGAAAGCTCATAGACATACAATACGACAGAAATGATATTGATTTCAAAAGAGGCACATTTAGAGTAAGAGGTGACGTGGTTGAAATTTTCCCTGTTGCCAACAGCGAAAGTGCCATAAGAGTTGAATTTTTTGGTGATGAAATAGACAGAATAAGTGAGATAGATGTTCTTACAGGAAAGGTAATAGGCGAAAGAAACCATGTTAGCATATTCCCTGCATCACATTATATTACTGTTCCTGAAAAAATGAATATAGCTTTAAGAACAATAGAAGAAGAACTGGAAGAACAGCTCAAAAAACTTAGAAGTGAAGATAAGCTTTTGGAGGCTCAGCGTCTTGAACAGAGAACACATTACGACCTTGAAATGATGCGTGAAATGGGCTACTGTTCCGGAATAGAAAACTATTCACGTCATTTGGCTCTTAGGGCACCAGGCAGCACTCCATCAACACTTATTGATTTCTTCCCTGATGACTTTTTAATTATAGCCGACGAGTCACATGTATCTGTTCCACAGATAAGAGCAATGTATGAGGGCGACAAGTCCAGAAAAACAACTCTTGTTGATTTTGGTTTCCGTCTGCCATCTGCTCTTGACAACAGACCTCTCAAATTTTCTGAGTTTGAAAGCAAAATAAATCAGATGCTTTTTGTTTCTGCAACTCCTTCAAAATATGAGGCAGAACATTCTCAACAGGTAGCAGAGCAGATTATTCGCCCTACTGGTCTTTTAGACCCTGAAATAACATTAAAGCCTGTTGAAGGACAGATTGACGACCTTTTAGGTGAGATAAACAAGACTGTTTCTGAAGGTGACAAGGTGCTTGTAACAACACTTACAAAGAAAATGGCAGAAAGACTTACAGACTATCTTAGGGAAGCTGGTGTGAGGGTCAGATACCTTCATAGTGACATTGACACAATAGAAAGACTGGAAATTATAAGAGATTTACGAAAAGATATTTTTGATGTACTTGTAGGTATCAACCTTTTAAGAGAAGGTCTTGATATACCTGAAGTTTCCCTTGTGGCAATACTTGATGCAGATAAAGAAGGCTTCCTTCGTTCAGAGTCTTCACTTATACAGACAATAGGAAGGGCTGCACGTAATGCCAAAGGCAGGGTAATTATGTATGGCGATGTTATTACAGACTCTATGAGAAACGCCATTGACGAAACAAACCGCCGCCGTAAAATACAGCAGGAATACAATGATTTACATGGAATAATTCCGCAGACAATAAAGAAAAAAGTTCATGATGTTATTCAGGCAACAAAGACAGTTGAAGAAAAAGATAACTTTGGTCTTAAAAAAGACCCTGAAAGCATGAATTTAAACGAACTTAAAGACGCCGTTAAAAAACTTGAAAAAGAAATGAAAGAAGCTGCAAGGGATTTGCAGTTTGAAAGAGCGGCAGAGCTTCGTGACAAAATAGCTGAGCTTAAAATGCTTCAGCTGCAATAATTTTTTGAGGTGCAATATGTCAAAAGATAAAATAACAATAACAGGAGCAAGAGTACACAATCTTAAAAATATAGATTTGGAAATACCAAGGGATAAGCTTGTTGTATTTACAGGCGTAAGCGGTTCAGGTAAAAGCTCTCTTGCTTTCGATACAATTTATGCAGAAGGCAGAAGAAGATATGTAGAATCACTTTCTTCTTATGCAAGACAGTTTTTAGGTCAAATGGATAAGCCTGATGTGGACAGCATAGAAGGTCTTTCTCCTGCAATTTCAATAGACCAGAAAACAACAAACAATAACCCACGTTCAACAGTTGGTACTGTTACGGAAATTTACGACTATTTAAGGCTACTTTATGCCCGTATAGGTATTCCACACTGCCCAAAATGCGGTAAGGAAATTAAAAAACAGACAATAGACCAGATTGTAGACAAAATATGCACTCTTCCAGACAGAACAAAAATACAGCTTTTTGCCCCTGTTGTAAGAGGCAGAAAAGGTGAGCATGTTAAGCTTTTGGAAGATGCAAGAAAAAGCGGTTATGTTCGTGTGAGAATAGACGGCATAATTTACGACCTTAGCGAAGAAATAAGCCTTGAAAAGAACAAGAAACACACAATTGAAATAGTTGTAGATAGACTTGTAATCAGAGACGGTATTCAAAAGCGTCTTACAGAGTCAATAGAAACAGTTATGGCTCTTACAGGCGGCATACTTGTTGTAAACATAATTGACGGCGAAGACATGGTTTTCAGCCAAAACTTTGCCTGCCCAGACTGTGGTATTAACTTAAGCGAAATAGAGCCAAGGCTTTTTTCATTTAATAACCCAAGCGGTGCCTGCCCTGAATGTATGGGGCTTGGTATGCAGATGAAGTTTGACCCAGAGCTTATAGTGCCAAACCCTAAGCTTTCAATAAAAGAGGGTGCTATCAATGCACCAGGGTATAACTCTGTTTCAGCAGCGGACTCTATGACAAGAACTCTTTTTGATGCATTAAGCGAGAAATACAACTTTTCACTTGATACACCTTTTGAAGAGCTGCCTGAAAAAATTAAAGATATTATATTTTATGGCTTAAAAGGCGAAAAGCTCACTGTAACATACAAAAATGCAAGAGGTACAGGAACTTACGATTATGCATTTGAAGGCATTATAAATAATCTTCAAAGAAGATATAACGAAACTTCTGAAACAATGCGTGAAGAATACGAAGAATACATGACCAACATTAAATGCCCTGTTTGTCATGGTCAGAGGCTTAAACCTGAGGTTTTGGCAGTTACTGTATGTGACAAAAACATATATGAAATTACAGAGCTTTCAGTAAAAGAGCTTCAGAAATTTTTTAATGAAATTAAACTTAGCGAAAGAGATTTAATGATAGCCGACCAGATTTTAAGGGAAATAAACGCAAGAATAGCTTTCCTTATGGATGTTGGTCTTGATTATCTTACACTTTCAAGAACAGCAGGAACCCTTTCAGGCGGTGAATCCCAGAGAATACGTCTTGCAACACAGATAGGCAGCGGTCTTGTGGGCGTTATATATATACTTGACGAGCCAAGTATTGGTCTGCACCAAAGAGACAACGACAAACTTATTGCAACACTCAAGCATTTAAGGGATATTGGAAACTCACTTATAGTTGTTGAGCATGACGAAGACACAATGTTTGCCAGTGACTACATTGTAGACATTGGTCCAGCAGCTGGCGAAAATGGTGGTAATGTAGTTTTCAGCGGTACTGTTGATGAAATATTAAAATGCGATGAATCTGTAACAGGTCAATATCTTAGCCGTAAAAAAGTAATACCTGTGCCAAAGGTACGCCGAAGCATTGAAAACGGATTTATAAAAATTGTTGGAGCCAGTGCAAACAACCTTAAAAATATAGACGTTGAAATTCCTATAGGTCTTTTTACATGTGTAACAGGCGTAAGCGGTTCAGGCAAAAGTTCACTTGTAAATGAAGTGCTTTACAAAAGACTTGCAAGAGATTTAAACAGAGCAAAATTAAAACCTGCACAGCACAAAGAAATGCTGGGCATTGAAAAATTCGACAAGGTAATAAACATAGACCAGTCACCAATAGGCAGAACACCTCGAAGCAATCCTGCCACATACACAGGTCTTTTTGATATGATACGAGAT
>CALWHO010000191.1 GCA_944380405.1 uncultured Lachnospiraceae bacterium | reverse complement strand
GTAAAGAGTCTTGCTGAAAAATATCTCCAGAGCAAAAATGTATTCTTTATAGGTCGTGGTCTTGACTATCTTGTATCTATGGAAGGTTCACTTAAGCTTAAAGAGATTGCGTACCTTCACAGTGAAGCTTATGCAGCAGGTGAGCTTAAGCATGGTCCTATTGCCATGATTGAAGAAAGCAGCCTTGTTATTGCCATAGCTACACAGCAGGAGCTTCTTGAAAAGACACTTAGCAATATTAAAGAAGTTAAGGCAAGAGGTGCAAAGGTTATTGCTGTTGTACTTGAAGGAAACGACAGCTTTAAGGACGAAGTAGACGATTTGATTTATATACCTAAGTCACATTGGATGATTTCTCCTATACTTGCTACAATACCTGCACAGCTTTTTGCTTATTATGTGGCTTATGGTCTTGGAACAGACATTGACCAGCCAAGAAACCTTGCTAAGTCAGTTACAGTTGAATAAAAAACAAAACAGCCTGAAAAACAATCAGGCTGTTTTTTTATGCAAAAAAAGACAGGCTCGAAAGCCTGTCTTAATTATTTAAGTACAATTATTTGCTCTGTTCAAATAACCATGTTCTCATATCTGCATCTGCATAAGCAGGGTCCCATGAGAAGTGAGCTGATGTTGAGAATACTGTACCTTTATCATAGATTGTTGATTTGTATTCAATACCTGCAGCATCAAGAGCTTCAAGTGTTGGGTAAAGGTATTCTTCTGGGTTAACTGTTGGGTCATCAGCTGCATGGAATATCCACATTGGCATATCTTTAAGAGCTGAAACTTTTTCTGGGTTTGCACCGCCGCAAACAGGAACGATTGCTGCGAATGTTTCTGGATGTTCAATAGCAAGAGCATATGTACCGAAGCCACCTGCTGAAAGGCCTGTCATGTATACTCTGTCTTTATCTACTGAATATTCATCCATAACTTTAAGAAGAAGGTTGTAAGCAGCCTTGCTCTGATCCATAAGTTCAAATGCGTTTTCAGCTGTGCCAGCTCTGTACTGCTGGAGGCTTGTCCAGTTGATGCTGTCATCCTGTGTTGAGCACTGAGGAGCAAGAACTATACATTCATTTTTGCCTGCTTCTGAGTCTTTAGCCCATACAGTAGCCATCTGGTATCTCTTAAGAACCATGTCAACTGTCTGTGTTCTCTGGCCTGAACCGTGAAGAGCAAATACTACAGGATATTCTTTTGTTTCATCATAGTTTGAAGGAACATATAAGCAGTATGGAACTGTTACGCCTGTTTCTTTATCAACATATTCAAGCTGCTGGAAAAGGTTATATGTTTCTGTATCACAATCTCTTACAACATTGATTTTGTATGTTGTTGAAGCACCGTCTTTTGTTACAACAACTTCAACAGGTGTTTCTACTACTACATCATAGCTTGCATAGTCGTCTGCAATTTTAACTACTGTGCCTTCGCCTGAAACTGCTTCTGCACCATTGATTGCAACTGTAGCACCTTCAGGAGCTGTAGCTGTAACTTTAACACCGTAAATATCACTTTGAACATTTACTGTATAGTCAGTTGTTTCAGGTACAAATGTAAGAGCGTTTGCTGTGCTTACGTTTGAAACTACTGAAAGGTCTGTAAGATATACAGGATCAGCTGCTGGTGTTTCAGTAGCTGGAGTCTCAGTTGCAGGTGTTTCAACTACAGGTGTTTCAACTACTGGAGTTTCAACTACAGGAGCTGGAGTTTCTTTTTCAGGAAGCTGAAGTACCTGATTTGGGAAAATGAGGTTTGGATTTGCAAGTTTGTTAATATCGGCAAGTGTCTGCCATGTTGTATCATATTTTTTTGCAATGTTCCAGAGGCAGTCGCCTTTAACTACTGTATAAGTATCAGCAAGAGCCATCTGTGATACGCTGAGCACCATTGTTGAAGCAAGAACAAGGGCAGCAGCTTTTTTTAAGTTTGTTTTCATTATAAAACCCCTCCTTAAATTTATTCATTTGTATAGTGCAAATGAATTTTTATGATGACATTATGCAGAAAAACAACTAACTATGTTTTTTTAAACACCTTTATGTATATTATGCATAATATCTTTACAGTTATTTATTTTATCATGGTTATATTTTTTAGTCAAATGTTACAAATTATGATATTTCGACATTTATTAAAAAAAGTGTAAAAAAATATACAAAATGAAAAAAATTACAATGTATAAATTGGATTATTTTTGTACAGTATTTTTTATTGATTTTTGATGATTTAGAAGTTTTGGTCAATTTAAATCGGAAAATTATGTATATTAAAAGTAATAATAAATTTTTTTACAAAAAATTTATTTATTCATCAGATGTATTATATTTCAAAGGCAGTATATACATATTGATGTTGAATATTTTGTTAGATTTGAATATAATAGTTGAGAAATAATAATTTTAATAATTTATTGACTGTATTTTTAGGTGATGATAAAATAAAATCGATGTGCATCTTTAGCTCAGTGGATAGAGCGTTCGGCTCCGGACCGAAGTGGGCAGGTTCGATTCCTGTAAGATGCGTTGCTAAAAAATAGGGGTTTTAATTTTTATGGAGGTAATAGAAAATGGACAAAAGAGCATATATTATGTCGGAAATGGTAAATTATAATGCTCCTGATACAAAAAGAATAATACACGCTATGAAGGTAGCTTCTTTTGCAGAAGCAATAGCAGTGTCAGAAGGTATTGAAGAATATGATCTTGAAATGCTTACTTGTGGTGCTATACTTCATGACATTGGTATTCACATGGCTGAAAAGCTTTATAATTCTGCATCAGGTTTTTATCAGCAGAAACTTGGTCCTTCTGTTGCAGCTACTTTTCTTGAAAAAGCTGGATTTAACACAGAAGAACAGGGCGAGATTTGCTATCTTATAGCTCATCATCATACTTACACAATAAAGGATAACATACTTCTTCAGATACTTATTGAGGCAGATTTAATTGTAAATGCACAGGAAAATGACATTCCTGAAGGCGAAACATTAAATACAATGAGAGAAAACATATTTGTAACAGAAACTGGCAAGAAGTACTTTGACCAGCTTATACTCAATAAATAAGTAAATATTTTTATTTTAAAAAATTAAAAAAGGGACATAATAATCATACTAAGTGAGAAGGTGTGATTTATTATGTCTTTTTTTTATGTTAAGCCAAATGGTCCGTTGAGGGGTGATGTTACTGTAAGCGGTGCAAAAAATGCTGTACTGCCTATTATGTGTGCCTGCATGCTTACAGATGAGGTATGCCGCATAAGCTCTGTGCCTCCGTTAATTGATGTATTTATACTTAAAGAGATATTGGAAAACATGGGAGCGGTTATTGAATATAATACCAAAAGTGAAGTAATGGAAATAAAGGTGCCAAAAATAAAATCAGGCAATTATGACAGTAGTTTATGGGAAAAAATAAGGGCATCTTTTCTTGTGGCAGGGTCTGTTTTAGCAAGAACAGGAAAGGTTAAGATACCTTTTCCTGGTGGATGCAAAATAGGCAGCCGTCCTGTTGATTTGCATATAAAGGGCTTTGAAAGTTTAGGTGCAAAGACTAAAAGAGAGCATGGGTTTATAGAGATAAAATGTAAGGAGCTTAAAGGCTGTGACATATATCTTGATTTTCCGAGTGTTGGGGCTACGGAAAACATAATGATTGCATCTGCAGCAGCAGAAGGTACTACCATAATTGAAAATGCAGCATCAGAGCCTGAGATAATTGATTTGGCAGTATTTTTAAATAAAATGGGTGCAGATATAAAGGGTGCTGGAACAAGAAAAATAGTTATAAAGGGCGTAAAAAGCTTTAAAGGCGTAAGCCACAGGGTAATGCCTGACAGAATAGAAGCTGGAACATTTATGGCAGCAGCAGCAGTTACTCATGGAGAGATAAACATAAATAACATTTGTTTTGACCATATAAAATCAGCAGCATCAAAACTTGAGGAATGTGGAGTAAGAATTGAGGAAAAGGGCAAAAGCATACTTGTAGATGCCAAAGGTGAAATAAAAGGCTTTGACATAAAGACACTGCCTTTTCCAGGGTTTCCAACAGATATGCAGTCTGTATTTATGAGTATTATGCTAAAGGCAAGAGGTACGAGCATTGTAACAGAAACAATATTTGAAAACAGGTTTATGCATGTAGATGAAATGAAAAAAATGGGTGCAAACATAAAAACTGATGGCAGAACGGCTGTTGTGGAAGGTGTTAAAAAGCTTACAGGAGCAAAGGTTAAGGCTTGTGATTTAAGAGGCGGTGCTTCTCTTGTGCTTTCGGCATTATGTGCAGAAGGCGACAGCGAAATAAGCGACATATACCACATAGAAAGAGGCTATGGAAATTTTGATGAAAAGCTTAGAAGCCTTGGTGCCATAATAGAAAAAAGGGAATGAAAAAAAGCGGAAAAGGCATTATTTTTTTGCCTTATCCGCTTTTAATTTTATTTTTTTCTTTTTATAGGTGTCTGGTTACCTTTTTCATCAACAAAGCAAATTCTTTCTATCTGAGAACGTGCATTTTTTCTAAATTCTTCGAGAAATTCTTTTCTAAGCTTTTCTCTTTCTTTTTTTTCTTCTTCTGTAAGACCTACGGATTTTGCCTTTTCAGCAAGGTAATTTATTCTTTTAAGACGGTCTGTTTCAACAAAGTCTTCATTAAAGTCTGACATACAAAATCTCCTTTCTTATATGTAGTGTATAGTAGCACAAATTTAAAGGCTATTCAAGTTTAGTTTTGTATGGACATAGGTAATAAAATATTTTATTATAGAGTTGTAAAGGAGGTAGTGATTATGGGTATAAGCAATCTGCTTACAGTTATTTATGTAATACTTATAATTGTTTTTGTTGTTAAGGCAGTAGGTGCATCAAATATAGGTGGAAAAAGTAAAAGTTATGGAAACAGACCTCCACAAAGGACTTTTAACAGAAGTTTTGAGTCCAAGTATTTTAAGGACAAGCCTAAAAACACAACTGCTTCAAAAATGAGTTCTTCAGAAAGCTATATTGATAAAGAGCGAAAAAAAGAAAAGAAGTCTGTATTTAAAAATTTATTTGGCACTAAAGATATTGACTGTGATTTAGACGAAAGAATATTTGGACCTAAAAATCAGCACAAAGACATATTTTAAAATCATAAAAAAGGACATGGAAGAAATCCATGTCCTTTTGATTATTTTACTTTTTTAACCATTTCGAAAGGCTCACCGTTAATTCTCTTTTTATAGTATTCAGCAGTTGCTGTGAAAACTACGTCAGCTGATGAGTTAAGAGCTGTTTCACATGAGTCCTGAATAACACCTATAATAAAGCCTACACCTACAACCTGCATTGCAATATCGTTTGATATGCCGAAAAGTGAACATGCAAGAGGTATAAGAAGAAGTGAACCTCCAGCAACACCAGAAGCACCACAGGCTGAAATTGTAGCAAGTACGCTAAGTATTATTGCTGATGGAATATCAACTTCTATACCAAGTGTGTTTGCAGCAGCAAGTGTCATAATTGTAATTGTTACGGCTGCACCGTCCATATTAATTGTGGCACCAAGAGGTATTGAAACTGAGTAGTCGTCTTCATTAAGACCAAGCTTTTCACAAAGAGCCATATTCATAGGTATGTTTGCAGCAGAGCTTCTTGTAAAGAATGCTGTTATACCACTTTCTCTTATACATGTAAATATAAGAGGGTATGGATTTTTGCGTGTTGCAATAAATACAATAAGAGGGTTTGTAACCAATGCAACAAAAAACATACAGCCTACAAGTATAAGTATAAGTTTGCCATAGTCTACGAATATATCAACACCATTTGTTGAAACAGTTTCGTATACAAGACCAAGTATACCGAAAGGTGCAAAACTTATTACCCAATGTACTGCCTGAGTAACTGCATCTGAAATATTTACAAGAGTTTCTTTTGTGTTTTCTGAAGACTTTTTAAGAGCGATACCAAATATTGAAGCCCATGTAAGTATACCTATATAGTTTCCTTTAACAATAGAGTCAACAGGGTTTGCAACGGCATTTAAAAGTATGTTTTTAATAACTTCGCCTACACCGCTTGGAGCAGCAGTTGATTCTGCGGCTTCTGCAAGTGTAATCTGCTGTGGAAATGCGAAGCTGAATATAACGGCTGCAACAGCTGCAATAAGTGTACTTACAATATAAAGAATAATTACTGTTCTCATGTTGCTTCCGCCATCATTTTTTGCAGAAGCAAGTGAGCTCATAACAAGTACAAATACAAGCACAGGAGCAACAGCTCTAAGGGCACCTACGAAAAGTGAGCCAAATATTGGTATTATTGGAAGGTTATGAACAAACACACCTAAAATAGCACCTATGACAAGACCTGTCACAATCCTTTTAATAAGGCTTATGCTGTTCCATTTTGAAAATAATTCTTTCATAATACTTTATCCTTTCTAAAATTTATTGGGTATGATATAATGCCTGTGTAAATATGTCTTTTTACGACATACAACTATTACATTATATAGTTTGGAGTAAATAACGTCAATAAAAAGCCTTAAGTAAAAATATGTATTTACAATTTATGACAAAAAACTTTTATGGAGGGATGCATTATGGACTGGAAAGATAAATTTATGAAAATAAAAACGCAGACTCTTCTTATACTTATTGTTATTATAATGCTTAGCTATATAATTATGGAAATTGGTGTTATTAAAGGCAGGGTAAGCAGTGTTGAAAGAAATTTATCAAGCCGTATTTCAACTGTTGAAAGCCAGATAAGCGGCATAACAGGTAACATTGAAAGAACACTTGAAGAAGAAGCAAGCATACTTGCATATTCTGACTTTTCCATAGGCGAAAAAGAAATAAAGGATGGCACATTTAAGCTTCAGGTACGTATTTTGCCAAAGGAATATTCTTCTGATACAAAGGGTTTTATAATTATGGACGGTCAGGAATATGCCCTTGAATATGACGGCAAGGAATACACAGCAGAAATTGAGCAGGAGCTTTTTGATGACTATTTACTTGTTGAAAGCGTTAAATTTGTTGACGGAAGCACAACAAGAAGTCAGGGTATAAATTATGGAATAAACCCTAAAGAATCATTTATGCCTTATATGTATGCGTCTTTTGCAGGCTCATATTCATCAGGATATAAATATGCCAATGAGATAACTGATTATAAAAGACAGGGCGATATTATCGTTGATATGAGTTATCCATCAGATTTTGGCGGCATTTCATCATGCAACTATTACGTATACGTAGATGGAGAAGAAGTTAATAAACAAACAGCAAGAATTGATTATTCAGGCACAAATTCACTTAGTGCCATAGTCAGTGAAGATAACACATATTATGTGCCTTTTGGAAAGAATATAAAGTTTGTTATTGAGGTTATAGATGTAAATGGTTTAAGGTATGTATGGACTATGGAAGAATACCATGCCAACGACAACGGCAATTTTGAAGCTATTTATCCTGAAACAGGTGTTGAAACTGTAAATGTGTATAATCAGGAAAATGAGCTTTTATATTCTGGATACTTAAATGGATAAAAAAATAAAAAGTACGGATATTTCCGTACTTTTTTATACTTTAAAATATTGCCTGAACAAGTACCATATATATTACTGTTGATGCGCCTATGGATAAAAGTACATTATTTTTAAGTTTATGTATTATGACTATTGAAGCTATAGCTATTATTTCTGGTATGCCATGAGAAGAAGATGTAAAAGACACATTTCTAAGGCAGTACACCACAAGAAGTCCCATCATTGCAGATGGTAATACACCGCCAAGATAAAGTATTGTTTCAGGCGGTTTTTTATTTTCCGGAAAAAGTATAAAAGGCAGAAATCTTGTAAACATGGTTCCAAGGGCAACCATAATTATTATTATAAATATTTCAAAAGGTGTCAGCATAATTTTTTCCTCCCCGATAAAAGAAGCACAAGTATTATTATCATTGCAGGTATTACAACATTATCAGCACCGAATATTAAAAGTGCAATAAGGGCTGAAATAATGCCTATTACTCCTGAAATTTTGCTTACCTTACCTTTTTTAGTCTGCTCTATAAAAAGCACAACAAAAAGAGCAGTAAGGGCAAAGTCGAGGCCCTCTGTGCTAAATGTTATAAAGCCGCCCAAAACACAGCCTAAAAGTGTGCCCATTGTCCAGTATATGTAATCCAGAAATGATATGGCAAAATAGAAATATTTTTTGTTTATGTCTTTTGGTACGGTTACTCCAGAAACTATTGAAAATGTTTCATCACAGAGAGTATATATAAGAAAATTACGTGTTTTTCCAAGACCTTTATATTTTTCAAGCATTGATATGCCGTAAAAAATATGTCTTGCGTTTACCATTATACTTAGTATAAGTGCCTGAATTGGATTAAAAGGTGACAAAAGCAGGTTTATTGCTGCAAACTGCATACTGCCGCAAAATGCAATAAGGCTCATGGCAACAGCCCATTTTGTTTCAAAGCCGCTTGTTTTCATAAGCACGCCGTATGCCATGCCAAGAACTAAAAAGCCTGTTAAAACAGGTATTGTATATGGAAATGCAGCTTTAAATGCTGCGTAAACTTCTCTTTTTTTAGATGACATATTAAAAAACCCCAGTACAAAAATATATTAATAAATAATTTACGACTGTATTATTTTTTTGTCAATATAAAAAATTCTTTAAATGCCATTACAACAAGGAATATACCAAAGATTTTCTGTAGGATATCCCCTTCTATTTGCAGAGCAATAAATGAGCCTATTACAGCACCTATTATGCCTGAAATTATAATAGGCTTTAATATTTTTGTTTCTATATTTTTATTTTTTGCATGTATAAAAAGAGCGGCAGCGGCAGAAGGCAGAAAGCAAATAAGGTTAATGCTTTGTGCCTCTTTTTGTGTTATATCCCTTAAAAAAAGAAGTGTCGGTATAAGTATTGTGCCACCGCCTATGCCCATACCGCTTATTATTCCAGAAAATATGGCTACAACAAAATAAATCATATTATCATCCTTATTCCTGCCCAAAGCATAAAAAGGGCAAATATTTTATGAAGGTATTTGGGAGATATTTTTTTCAAAAACATAGCACCAAAAATTGCACCTATTACGCTGCCAGCTGTAACAGGAATGGCTATATCCCAAGGAATTTCAGTTTTAAAAATATATATAGCTGCCGATATGGCAGACAAGGGAAATATAAGGCTTATGGCTGTGGCATGGCTTTTTTGAGCAGGTATTTTCAAGAAATTTTCCATTGAAAATATGGCTATTGTGCCGCCGCCACTACCGAAAAAACCATTTACAAACCCAGACAATATGCCTGTAATTATTGATTTTATGTTATTCAAATTTATGACCTCCTTTTTACAAATGTTTATTTATGATATAATCAAACAAAAACTAACAAAGGTGTATTACTATGAAAATACTTTTAGCAGCTATAAATGCAAAATATATACACAGCTCTTTGGCAGTACGAAGCCTTAATGTCTTCGCTTCAAAATACAAAGAGCATATTGATGTGTGCGAATATACCATAAACAACGACGAGGATTTTATACTTAGGGAGATTTACGGCAAAAGACCTGATGTTATATGTTTTTCATGCTACATATGGAACATAAACATTATTAAAAACTTGGCTGACTCCTTAAAAAAAGTATTGCCAAATTCCGTTATTGTATGCGGTGGTCCTGAAGTAAGTTATGACTGCCGAAAGTTTTTGGAGGAAAACAGTGCCTTTGACATTGTGCTTTATGGCGAAGGTGAAAAGCCATTTTTATACCTTACGGATTATTTTTTAGGCAAAAGAAATATTGAAGATGTAAGTAATGCAGTATACAGAAAAAACGGCGAGATATTTGAAAACAGCCAGTGTGAAGCTGCAAGTCTTGACGAAATACCTTTTGTTTATAATGATTTAAGTGATTTTGAAAACAAAATTATATATTACGAAACACAAAGGGGCTGTCCTTATAGCTGCCAGTTCTGTCTTTCTTCTGTTGAAAAGGGCGTTAGATTTCTTTCGCTTGAGAGGGTATTTAGTGATTTAGATTTCTTTTTGAAAAACAACGTAAAGCAGGTTAAGTTTGTTGACAGAACATTTAACTGCAACATAAAGTATGCCATGGCTATATGGAAATACATAATGGATAATGATAACGGCATTACAAATTTCCACATGGAGATAGAAGCCCACATAATGACAGATGAAATTATAGATTTTATTAAAAATGCAAGAGAGGGTCTTTTCCAGTTTGAAATAGGTGTTCAAAGCACAAACCCTCTTACTCTTGAGGCAGTAAGGCGTAACCCTGATTTTGAAAGCCTTAAAGAAAAGATAATCAAAATAAAGAACATGGGCAATATCCATGTTCACCTTGACCTTATAGCAGGTTTGCCTTATGAAGGATACGAGTCTTTTGCAAAGTCATTTGATGATGTGTACGGATTAAGACCGCAGCAGCTTCAGCTGGGATTTTTGAAGCTTTTAAAAGGGTCAGGGCTTAGGAGAGATAGCGAGATATACGGCATTTGCTATAACAGCCGTTCGCCTTATGAGGTGCTTTATACAAAATGGCTGACATTTGAAGATGTGCTTAAACTTAAAAATATAGAGGAACTTGTGGAAACTTACTATAATTCAGGTAAAACTGAAACAGCCGAAAGGTATGCCGTAGGGTTTTTTAAATCGCCTTTTGAGTTTTACGAAGTTTTTTCAAAATATTGGGAAGAAAAAGGCTATTTTAAAGTAAACCATACAAAGGCAAAGCTTTATGACATATTTTATGATTTCTGCTATTTAAGAGAAGAAACAAAGGAGCATATAGGCATTATAGGTGAGCTTTTAAAATGCGATATGCTTATGTGGGACAATCTTAAAAACTTCCAAAGCTGGGTAGACATTGATTTAAGTGAAGAATTTAAGCAGAAGAAAAGGGATTTTTACAACAACAAGGAATTAGTTGAAAAATACATAAGCCATATTTTGGACTTTTCACCTGCACAGCTTTCAAGAATGTGTTTTATAGAGAAATTTGATTTTGATTTAGTTAAGTATTTTAAATGGGGAGAATTTAGTTGTGATAAAACACACATAGTTTTGTTTGACTACCAAAAGAGGGATATAATTTCAAACAAAGTAAGAATAATTGACATAACGGAGGATTTTTAATGGAACTTAAAGAAAGAGTTAAGGGTGTTTTAGAACTTTTAGACGAGCATTACGGCCCTGTAAAATGCTACCTTAATCACGAAACACCTTGGCAGCTTCTTATTGCAACAATATTAAGTGCACAGTGCACAGACGACAGAGTAAACATGGTTACAAAAGACCTTTTTAAGAAATATCCAACAGTAAAGGCTTTTGCAGAGGCTGACCTTTCAGAAATGGAGCAGGACATAAAAAGCACTGGTTTTTTCAGAAACAAGGCTAAAAATATAATTGCCTGCTGTCAAAGCCTTCTTACAGAGTATAATGGAGAAGTGCCCAGCGACATAGAAAGCCTTACAAAGCTGGCAGGTGTTGGCAGAAAAACTGCAAATGTTGTAAGAGGCAACATATACGGCATAGAAAGCATTGTTGTTGATACACATGTTAAGAGAATTTCTAACATGCTTGGCTTTACAAATAGCGATGACCCTGTAAAAATTGAGTTTGAGCTTATGGAAATACTGCCAAAAGACCACTGGATAAGATATAACACACAGGTTATAGCTCATGGCAGAAAGGTATGCATAGCCAGAAGACCACAGTGCAGCACTTGTTTTTTAAGTGGCTACTGCAAATATTATGAGGATAATTTTTTAAACAGTAAATAATCTTTTAAGAGTATTAATTGCGTATATATGGTATAATTAAAATGATACTTTTTAAAAATATTTGTTGTTTAAAAAGGTGATGAATTTGCGTTTTATTGAAAACATATTTACAGACGAAACAGTTTTGGACATAGACTATGTAACAGAAAGTTTTAAGCAGGGTATTCCTGTTATAAATATGTATGTTATAACCATTGATGAAGAAACAGGAAAAATGGAGATAATGTCATCATTCCAGTATTTTGGAGGTCTAAACAATAAGAAAGAAAAAGTGGTATGCGGCATTTCCGGTGGTAAATACGCAGCATACAGGCTTTTTGCAGAAATTCTTGATTATGGAATTTCAAAAGGCTGGGACATAAACAGTTTAGGAAAAGAGCTAATTAAGGAGTAATTAATTTTGGGTATTTTAAGAAAAGTAGTTTCTTATGTATTTGTAATAAGTATTGTTATTATAACGCTTTTTACGGCAATAGATTTAGCAGCCGTTAAAGATAGAAACTTTTACAAAGAGCAGTATATCAAAAACGGAACATATAACTTTATAGACATTGAAGAAGATGAGCTTTTGCGTGTTACAGATGAGCTTTTGGACTACATGACAGGTAAAACTGACTCTCTTTATGTAGAAGCATATTATAACGGCAAAACACAGGATTTCTTTGACGAAACAGAAAAAGCTCATATGGTTGATGTAAGAAATCTTTTTGTGGCAGGAATTAATTTAAGGCGTGTGCTTATTGCAGTTGCCATATTATCGGTAATATTTTTAGCAGCAACAGGAAAAAATACTTTAAATATGCTTTCAAAGGCATACGTTATTTTTACAACGGCTGTTATTGCAATATTTGCTGTGCTTATTGCTGTTATAAGCCGTGATTTTACGGCAGCATTTATAAAGTTTCACGAGATGTTTTTTACAAATGACCTTTGGCTGTTAGACGTAAGTGTAAGCAAGCTTATAAACATGGTGCCTGAGCCATTTTTCATTAACACGGCAGTTAGAATAGGTGTTTTATTTGGGGCAGCATTAATAGTTTTATATGCCTTAAGCGTATATATTTTAATAAGGCACAAAAAAAGGCACAGGGTGATTAAATGGGTGTGATATTAATTATATTAAAAATATTGGGAATAGTTTTATTATCTATAATATCAATAATAATTTTAATTACAGCTACCATACTTATTATGCCCATTAAATATGGCGCCAGTTTTGAAAAGTAC
>CALWHO010000190.1 GCA_944380405.1 uncultured Lachnospiraceae bacterium | reverse complement strand
ACCCAACAAGCGGTGACTTTTCAGTTATGCTTAACTCCATAAAGGCTGCTCAAAGCGGACATACTTTCCTTTACAGAAGTGATGAGGTTTCTACAAGCGGCAACCCTTATGCTCATGCAATACTTAGAGGCTCTGTAAATAAACATGGTCAGATGCAGCAGAACTACCACTACGAAGATATGATTCTTCTTGCAGATATGTATGAAGCTGCAAAACTTGAATTCCCATTTGTTGTAGTTGACGCTAACCACGCAAACAGCCAGAAGAAATTTAATGAACAGCCAAGAATTATAAAAGAAATTCTCCATAGCCGTAAAATAAATGACAGACTCCATAACCTTGTAAAAGGTGTTATGATTGAAAGCTTCATAGAAGAAGGAAATCAGCCACCAGAAGGCGGAGTATACGGCAAGAGCATTACAGATGCATGCCTTGGCTGGAAAGACACAGAAGAACTTCTTCTTCATATTGCAGACAACGTATAAAAATAAAAACTCCTGTTTTAACAGGAGTTTTTTTGTTTTATATTCCGTTTACTATATTAACAGGTCTTTCACCATTATAAATTCTTACGGCATTTTCCCACATATTCTTATGAGCACGTCTGAAACTGCTTGTTGTTATACCGCCTAAATGAGGAGCAAATACTGCTTTATATTTGTATTCTTCAGGGAGGTCTATAATAGGGTTATCTGGTGTGTTAGGCTCTGGATAAATAGTATCAAGACCTACACCGCCAAGCTTACCTGATATAATTCCTCTCCTTAAAGCTTCATTATCAGTAAGCTCACCTCTTGCAGTATTTATAATAAATGCACCATCTTTCATTTTTGATATAAAATCATCATTAACCATATTTTTTGTTTCTTCTGTAACGGCTGTATGAAGGCTTATAATGTCACACTCTTTTATAAGTTCCTCTCTTTCCATATATGTAACACCATACTCATCTTCTGTTTTTTCATCTTTTCTATGCGGTGTGTTGTAGTAAACTTTGCAGCCAAAAGGAATAAGTCTTTTTGCAGTTTCTTTTGCTATGTCACCAAAGCCAATAAGCCCAACTTTGCAGTCACCAAGCTCTGTAATACCCTTAAACATTCTTTCTTCCTTAAAAGCCATCTGTCTGCCGCTTCTTACCATTTCATCGCCAATAATGCCATATCTTAATACATTAAGCATAAGCATAACAGTCTGTTCAGCAACTGCACCTGCATTACATGCTTTATTGTTACATACAAAAATACCTCTTTCTGCGGCAGCCTTAACATCAAAACTATTAAATGCAACGCCTTCCGAATGAATCATTTTAAGATTAGGCATGCTTTCTATAAGCTCTCTATCCACAACACTTATGGCATCAGCAAATACTATTTCTGCATCCTTTGCAGCTGCAAGTTTTTCTGCATTTGAAGTGCCTCTTTCAAAAAAGTAAGTTTCAAACATAGATAAATCCATATCTTTAGGCCAAAGCTTATTATATCTTTCTTTTCCACCTTCAATTAAAATTTTCAAATTAAACAACTCCTTTTCATATAAAAATAAAGGCAGCGGAAATAATCCCCTGCCTAAATATGCACAAATAAAAATTTAATGTTTTTCTGTATATTCTGCGTCATAATACTCAGGCTCTTCAGGCATTATAAAGGCACACGCCACATAAAGCAAAAGTCCAATCCAAAAGCCTGTAATAATAGTGCCTACAACCCATAAAAGTCTGATTATAGTAACATCTGTGTTAAGATACTCTGCAAAACCCATGCATACACCTGACATTTTTTTGCCCTGTTCTATTTTATAAAGTTTTTTCTGCATAAAAACCCCTCCTTATACATCTTCCTTATTTTTTATTATGTCCAAATCTCTCATACTTAAATACTCATCACCAGCTACAATAATGTGGTCTGCAACGTAAACATCAATCATATTCATAACTTTAACAATATTTGCCGTTGTTTCAACATCACTGCTGCTTGGAATAACGCCTCCACCTGGATGGTTGTGTGCAAGTATAATACTTCTTGCATTAAACTTTATGGCAGCCTCTGCTATGCTTCTTATATAAACATGGGTTTCGTTTACAGTACCCATACTTATTATAACAGAGCTTATAAGCCTGCTTTTGGCATCAAGACAAAGCACATAAAAGCATTCTCTTTTTTCGCCAGAAAGAAGAAATTTTGCATAGTTTCCTGCAATGTCCGTAGAATCTATTACCATTCTTTCTTTAAATCTGCCTTGCACACCTCTTCTTGCCATTTCAGAAACTATGGCAAAAAGTACCGCTCCATTGCCAGAAAGACCGCATCTTCTTTCTAAATCAGCAATATCTGCACTTAAAAGAAGCTCAAGGCTTCCGCCATATTCAGATAATATCCTATGAGCCTTTTCATTAGTATCCTGCCTTGGATAAATGTTATATAAAAGCATCTCCAAAAGTTCATGGTCCTGAAAAGAAGATGCACCGTTTTTCTTTAAACGTTCTCTCATTCTTTCTCTATGACCAGTATGTAATGTTGAATCACGATTTTCTCTTGCTGCCATTTATATTATTCTCCGATTCCAGATGTGTCGTAATATTCTCTAAATTTACCAGAATATATAATTCTTAAAAGGCTATCCAGCTGTCTTAAGGCTTTTTTTGCAGACCCTGCTGTTATTATACCTTTATCAAGAGAATCGGCTATTTCATCTATGTCAACAACCTCAACTTTACCGTCAGGGTATATTTTAACATCTGCCAAAAGATCATTTACGACACATTTATTTTCTTCTTTATTATACTCTACATCTATAATATCACAATAATAGTATAAAAGCGAACCATCTTCTTTTAAAAACGAACTTATTTTCCAGCCCTCTTTAATATAGTACCATGAAATACCATGAGAAAAGTCTTTTCTGGGCTTTAAAACATTCCATTTTGTTTTTATTATGTTTTCATCTGCGTATAAAATTATGTCATCTTTAAGAAGAATTAACTCATCAGGAATATACCTTCTTCTGTAAAGCAATAAATTATTTTTATCCATAAAAACACCGCCTGTTCAGCCAATAAACCAAAATACATTTGTTATATACTAATACAAATTTTGGTATTATTCAACAAAAAAATACAAAATACTAATTTATATAGATAAAAACTTAATACAAAAGGCGAGGAAAACCTCGCCTCTTATTTTTTATAATATCATAATTTATTTTTAGTTGCTTCCTCCGCCCATGCTACCGCCATCTACATATATTTTGTATGTAATAGAACAATCGCCAAAACAATACCACAGCTTTGGTTGTTTAATGGTATTATTATCTACACCATTTGTAGAAATATATATGCCCATAACCTTACCAACATATATTTCTTCATGATAGTTTATTTTATCTACATCAATACCTAAATATGCTGCTATTATACAGCCTTTTTTCACCCTTATTGTTTTTGATACAAAGGAAGATGCTGATGATATACTTTCCCATTGACTGCCGTTATAAAACTCCAAATCT
>CALWHO010000189.1 GCA_944380405.1 uncultured Lachnospiraceae bacterium | reverse complement strand
CATATATAAAGTTTGCCATGTTTACATTTTTGCTTTTTTCAATGGCATTAATAAGGTTTTCAAATGACTTTTCGCCAAAGCCTTCCATACTTGTTATTTCGTCTTTGTATTTGCCTATTTCAAAAATCTCTGTGTAGTTTTCAATAAACTTGTTTTCAACAAACTTCTTTATTGTTTCTTCTGAAAGACCTTCAATGTTCATGGCATCTCTTGAAGCAAAATGAGAAAGGCTCTTTACTATCTGTGCATGACAGTTTGGGTTTGTGCAGTAAAGGAATTTTCCCTCTTTTACCATGCGTACCTCTGTTTCACCGCCACATACAGTGCAGCTTTCAGGAATAGGTGCAGGGCCTGTTTTTGTTATGTTTTCTGCTATTTGAGGTATAATCATGTTTGCTTTATATACCTTTATTCTGTCGCCTATGCCCAGCTTAAGGTCTTCCAGTATGCTTAAATTATGAACGCTTGCTCTGTTTACTGAAGTTCCCTCAAGCTCAACAGTATCAAAAACAGCTATTGGGTTTATAAGACCTGTTCTTGATGTACTCCACTCAATTTCTCTAAGTGTAGTTTCTGCCAGTTCGTCTTTCCCTTTAAAAGCTATGGAATCTTTTGGAAATTTTGCAGTTTCGCCCAAAGATTTACCGTAATTTATGTCGTTATAAGAAAGCACAAGACCATCAGAAGCAAAATCGTTATTTTCTATTTTCTTTTCAAATTCAAGGACTTCTTTTTCTATTGTCTCTGCATTTACAACAACGTGTTCAACAACTGTAAATCCAAGACTTTCAAGAAAATCAAATTCTTCTGTTCTTAAATCAAAATCAATGTCACCTGATGTGCTTACAAGGGCAAAGGCATAAAACATTACTTTTCTGTCGGCTGCTATTTCACTGTTTAACTGTCTTACAGTGCCACTGCAAAGATTACGAGGGTTTTTGTATTTTTCATCATCAGGAAGCTCCTCGTTTATTCTTTCAAACTCTTTGTAAGAAATAACGCCTTCTCCTCTAAGTGTAAGTTCGCCTTTATAAGAAATTTTTAAAGGCAGATTGTGAAATACCTTGGCGTTATGAGTGATGTCCTCTCCTACTTCGCCATTTCCTCTTGTAACAGCCTGCACAAGCTCACCATTATTATATTTTAATACAATAGTAAGCCCGTCAAGTTTCCAGCTTAATACGCCGTTTTTGTCTAAAAGCCAGCTTTTAAGCTTTTCAACTTCTTTTGTTTTGTCAAGTGAAAGCATTCTTTTTTCATGGCGTACTTTTTTAAGATTTGAAAGTACTTCGTACCCTACGTTTTGTGTAGGGCTTGAAGAAAGTACAATACCTGTTTCATTTTCAAGCTTAACAAGCTCGTCATAGAGCTTATCATATTCGTAGTCAGTCATAACAGGGTCTGCTAACTGGTAATAATGCTTTGATGCGTTATTAAGTTTTTCAATGAGTTCTTTCATTCTGTCCATAACAAAAACTCCTCATTATTCTGTTTTAATAAGTTTTGAAAGTCCTGCCATAAATTTCTTTGTGCCTTTTTGTGGGAATGAAACTTCTACCTCAAAATCAGCACCAGCAGGCTTAATTGATTTTACTGTGCCTATGCCGTATTTTGGAGCACGAACATTATCTCCAACGGTAAATGAAAGTGTAACATTTTTAGGTGCTGGAATTGATTTTTCTTCCTTTTTGCCAATGCCATAAGCAGAACCCATGCTTACACCGCCAAAAGATGTAAATGACTTTGGTCTGTCTTTTGCAGGTGCTTTTGGTTTAGTTTCAAAGCCGTATTTATCTTTATAATCTGTCTTTTTCTGCTCAAGTATATGAGGCGGTATTTCATTTAAAAATCTTGAAGGAAGATTATACTGTGTAACACCGTGCATCATTCTTGTTTTGGCATTTGTAAGGAAAAGCTCCTGCCTTGCTCTTGTTATGCCTACATAGCAAAGACGTCTTTCCTCCTGAACTTCTTTTTCATCGCCATTTGCAATACTTCTGTAACTTGGGAACATACCTTCTTCCATACCTGCTATAAATACAACAGGGAATTCAAGACCTTTTGCTGAATGAAGTGTCATAAGAACAACTGTGTTTTCATCGCCTTCATATGAGTCAACATCTGCAACAAGTGCTATTTCTTCAAGGAAGCCTTCAAGAGTTACGTCATAATTATTCTTTTCGTATTCAGCAGCCTTTGAAACGAATTCCTCTATGTTTTCAATTCTGCCCTGTGCTTCTTCTGTGCCTTCAAGTTCAAGGGCGTCAATGTATCCACTTCTATGAGCCACTATGTCTATAAGCTCACTTACAGGCTGTACGCCCTTTTCTTCAATAAGTCCTGAAATAAGGCTGTAAAAAGCCTTGAAGTTTTTGATGCTTCTTGAAATATCAGGCACTTCGTCAATTCTGGATACAGCTTCGAAAAAGCTTAAACCCTTATCAGCAGCAAATGCTGCTACTTTTTCGGCAGAAGCATCGCCTATGCCTCTTTTTGGTATGTTTAATATTCTTCTAACGGCTATGTCGTCGTTAGGGTTTGCCAAAACCTTAAGGTATGAATGTATATCCTTTATTTCTTTTCTGTCGTAGAACTTTGTACCGCCAAAAAGTCTATATGGAATGTTTTTGCGTACAAACTGCTCTTCTACAGCTCTTGACTGGGCATTTGTTCTGTAAAGTACAGCAAAGTCCTTATATTCAAAGCCTTTAAATATATATTCGTTTATTTTGTCAGCAATAAATCTGCCTTCATCAAACTCATTATCTGCCTGATATCTGTGAATTATACTTCCTTCTTCGTTTTCAGTCCAAAGAGCCTTGTCTTTTCGCTCATCGTTATTTTTAATAACGGCATTGGCAGCTTTAAGTATTGTTTTTGTTGAACGGTAGTTCTGTTCAAGTTTAATTACAACGGCATTTGGGAAGTCCTTTTCAAAGTCAAGTATGTTTCGTATGTTGGCACCTCTCCAGCCGTATATGCTCTGGTCGTCATCACCTACAACACAAAGGTTTTTGTACTTTGATGCAAGAAGTTTTACAAGTATGTACTGGCTTGTGTTTGTGTCCTGATACTCGTCAACCATAATATATTTAAATCTTTCCTGATAATATTCCAAAACATCTGGTACAGTCTGGAAAAGCATTACAGTTGTATATATAAGGTCGTCAAAGTCAAGGGCATTGCTTTTTTTAAGCTTCTTCTGATATTCTCTGTAAAGCTCTGCAATTCTTGTTCTTCTGAAATCGCCCTGAGCCTGTGATGAATATTCAGCTGGTGATATAAGCTCTTCTTTTGCCCTGCTTATTTCTGCCAAAACGCCTTTTACAGTAAAATTTTTATCTGTAAGACTGTAGTTAAGACGAGTGAAGCATTCTTTCATTACTTTCTGGCTGTCATCAGTATCGTATATTGAAAAGCTTTTATCATAGCCCATTTTGTCAATATCACGTCTTAATATTCTAACGCAGCTTGAATGGAATGTGCTTACCCATACATCATCTCCACTGCTGCCAACAAGGGCAGATACTCTTTCACGCATTTCCCTTGCAGCCTTGTTTGTAAATGTAATTGCCATTATGTTCCATGGCTTAATGCCTGTTTCAAGAAGGTGTGCTATTCTTACTGTAAGAGCACCTGTTTTTCCACTTCCTGCTCCTGCCAGTACAAGCACTGGGCCTTCCTGCTGCAATACTGCCTTTTGCTGCATAGGGTTAAGTTTATCAAAACCTATCATAACTGTTTATTCTCCGTTTCTTTTTAACACGACAAAAAACAGGAAGCCATTATTTTTTTAGCTTCCCGCTTTAAGCATCTTTTTTTAAATATTTTCTTCTTCGTTTTCCTTTTCTTTGTTAAGCTCTGCCATTCTTTCAAAAGCAAGCTTATATCCGTCTGTGCCATATATAAGAGACCTGTTTACACGGCTTATGGTTGCTGTTGAAGCACCTGTTTTTTCGGCTATTTCTATATAAGTAGCCTTTTTATCAAGCATTTCGGCAACGGCAATTCTCTGTGCTATGGCATTTATTTCATGAGCGGTGCATACGTCTTCAAAAAACTTGTAGCACTCTTCTACAGTTTCAAGAGTGAGTATATATTCAAAAAGTTTGTCCGCAAAAGCACTTTTAATTTTGCTGTTCATTTTCATTCACCTTCATCACACTAAAATTACGCCTTAAGCCATAGTAACTTTTAACGCTATAAAGGTATTTTATCATTTTAACGCACCACAGTAAAGATATATTTACAATATTAGTTAAATTATAGACTTTATTTTAAAATTTCTTTCAAATTTATTCCAGCATTCTTCGCATATATCTACATTAGTTTTGTCGCCGTCTTTACTTGAAGTATATCCCCATGTTTTTTCAATGTGAATATAGTCCTCCATATATCCATGGGAGTTTTTTTCTATTTCTTTTCCACAGCAGTTACATATAACTTTTTCAACTACTTCGTTTTGAGCAGCTTCTTTTTTTGTTATTATCATAGACCTTCTCCCTTTGTGATTTTATGTTGTAAAAAGAGTTTATCATACAAATCGACAAAAATATATATAAAACTTAAACCAAAAATGTTAAAATAATGAGGAAAGGAAAGATAATATGGATAATATACTTAACATGGAAAACTGCAATCTCTGTCCAAGAGAATGCGAAGTAAATAGAATTGTAGGTCAAAAAGGCTTTTGTATGTCTGGGTATTTGCCAAAAGCTGCATTAGCTTCTGTTCATCAGTGGGAGGAACCCCCTATAAGCGGCACAAAAGGCTCTGGAACGGTGTTTTTTTCTGGGTGCAGTTTAAAATGTGTGTTCTGCCAAAACTATACCATAAGTGCAGAAAACACAGGCAAAGAAATAACTGCCCAAAGACTTGCAGAAATTTTTATTGAACAGCAAAACAGAGATGTTCATAACATAAACCTTGTTTCAGCAGGACATTTTCTGCCGGCTGTAAAAAAAGCACTTATACTGGCAAAGGAAAATGATCTTACTATTCCTGTTGTATATAACAGTAGCGGATATGAAAAGGCGGAAGCCTTAAAAGAATTAGATGGTCTTATTGATGTATATCTTCCAGATATAAAATACTTTTCTTCTGAGCTTTCAAAAAAATATTCACAGGCAGAAAATTATTTTGAAGTAGCGTCAAAAGCCGTAGAAGAAATGTATCGTCAGGTAGGAAAATATGAGTTTGACGAAAATGGCATAATGACAAAAGGCGTAATAATAAGGCATCTTGTATTACCTTCCTGTCGTAAAGACAGCAAGGAAATATTAAAGTTTATAAAAGAAAAATTTGGAGATAATGTATACATATCTCTTTTAAGCCAGTATACGCCTATGTATAAGGCAAAAGAATTTAAAGAAATAAACAGGCGTATTACAACATTTGAATATGAAGATGTAATTGATTATTTTTTTGAAATAGGTCTTAAAAATGGCTATATGCAAAAGCGTACTTCCGCAACTTCAGCCTATACGCCAATATTTGACCTTAAAGGAA
>CALWHO010000188.1 GCA_944380405.1 uncultured Lachnospiraceae bacterium | reverse complement strand
CTCGGAGGAATGGAATTATTGGATAAAAATCACCTTCGAAAGTACGAAGGTGATTTTTTGTGTTGCTGGGGTTGACATTTTTACCTTAGAGTGAAAGGGTATTTATTTTGAGGGGTGATAAGGTTTTGAAAATAACTCTGGGCACTAAAATATTACATGATGATTTTATGGAGAAGTCCAACGCCATTAATCAGACTGTTCTTAGGGTGGGAGCAGTTTCTGGAATTATTATTGAGCTGTTTAACATATTAAGAATGCTGATTTATCCAACTAACAGCATTACAGCATTTGGCAATGAAATTTACTTAGGACTATGCATATTATATTTCATATGCTGTTTAATGTTTTTGGTTGTGGATTTTTATTGCAATTTGTCTATGGAGAAAAGATATAGATTTTATGTGGTCAGTGCAGGTATATTTCTCTGTTGGCATCTTTTGTTTAATATGCATGAGCTGTACAGAACAGGTATTGTAAGGCATTTTACTATTGTTACTACTATTTTCTTTTTTTCTGGGTTTTTGATGTTTAAACCCACATATACAATAATATGCATGGGTCTATGTTCTGCTTCGTTTATAACTTTTTTGAAATTAACATCATGCTCAGGTGAAATAGTTAGTTTTTTTGCCATGGTTTGTTTATGCATATTGATGTATCTTATAAGGTACAAAAGGCTTGGTATTGAAATTTACCAGACAAAGCAAATTATAGATATACAGCAGGAATTAAGTGATGCTCAAAGAGATTTTCGATTAACTATTGAGCAATATGAGCTTATTAGAGAACAGGAAAGTTCTGTTACTTTTGAATGGAATATAAGAAATGACTGGATACGTTTTTCTAAAGAATGGAAGACTATTTTTGACCAGCCGGAGGATATTCCTAATTTTCACGAATACATAAACGGATTAAAGACTGTATCTGAAGATAGTAAAAAAATTTTGTTTAAATGTATGAAAAATATAATGAAAGGTATGCCTTATCAAAAGTATGAGCTTATTTTGCCTGTTAAAAGCGGCGAAAACAGATGGTTTGAAGCACGTGTTATTGCTCAGACTGATGAGCAAAAGCAACCAGTTTTCGGTATAGGAATGCTTTCTGATATTACTGACAGAAAGGAAAAAATTCATCAGCTTGAAAATGAGATAAAAATGGACCTTTTTACAGGTTTATTTAATAAGTCTGCCATAGAACGTTATGGAGAACGAAAAATAAAGGAACTTAGAAAAGGACAGGAGTTAGCAGCTTTAATACTTGACATGGATGATTTTAAAGATATAAATGACTGTTATGGTCATCCGGTAGGAGATTATGTATTGAAAAAGGTTGCTGAAATTATGAGACAGAATGCTCCTGTTGGAGCAAGGATAGGCAGAATAGGCGGAGATGAGTTTATTGCCCTTTATGTTTCTGATGATTTGACTGTATTTGAAAATTATGCAAAAAAACTTATTAAAAAGGTTTCAGAAATTTATTGGGAGGGAAAAGAAGTACCTGTAAACTGCAGTATTGGATTAGCTGCTGTATCACATTTATATGAAAGGTATGATGAGCTTTACAAAAAGGCTGATGAAGCGTTATATCACGCAAAAAATAAAAGGAAAAATCAGCTTTACAGCAATATTAATAAATAGAGTTGAAAATATTTAGCAAAATCGTTGAAAGGCGATGACGCAAAGCTATGAGTCTACGGCAGCAAAATGCTATGATTGTCAAGCTGCAAAAATCTTTGGTATCGGATTAAAAAGATACTTGGTTTTTGCAGCTTTTTTATTTGAGAGGTGATTATTTGAACGAAGTTTATCGTCAGGAAAAGAAATATTTTATGACTTTGTTTGATATGAAAAAGCTTTCTGGAAGGTTAGATGCAGTTATGATTCAGGATAAGCATAATGGCAGCAATGGTTACAGGATACGTTCTTTATATTTTGATACAATACATGAGCGGGATTATGAAGCGAAAATAGATGGTCTGGAGCTAAGGCGAAAGATACGTATTAGAATTTACGATCCGTCAGGGGATTTTGCTATGCTTGAAATGAAGCAGAAAGAGGGCAGCTATCAAAAAAAGCGTTCTTTGCGTATTGAAAGAAAAGATGCTGAGGAAATGGCAGCAGGAAAATATGGATGTTTATTAAAGTACTCTGATCCATTTGCAGCTGAATGTTATGGGCTTATGAACATGCAGTGTTACAAGCCTAAAACTATTGTGGAATACAGACGAAAAGCTTATATTGCAAAAGAAAACAAAATAAGGGTTACTTTCGACAGCGAAATTAGAGCTACAGAAAGCAACATGGATATTTTTAATGAAAAACTAAATTTATATCCTGTACTTGACTCTTTTAATGGAGTTTTAGAAGTTAAGTATAATGGTTTTTTACTTAGTTATATTAAAAATTTAATAAATGAGGCTAATCGTTCGGAATTATCTGTAAGCAAATATTGTTTGGCAAGAAGTGTAAGCATGAATTTTTCTTTATAAGAGAGGTTTTGGTATGAGAAAATTACTTTTAGAGCTTTTTGAAAACACAGGTCAGTTAGACCCAGAGGCTATAGTTTTGCGTTTGGCTGTAGCAACTGTTATAGCATTTTTTATTTATTTATCATATATGCTGTCTCACGAAGGAAGCATATACAGCAAGAAATTTAATGTATCTTTAATGGCTCTTACAGTTATTACAACGGCAGTTATGATTGTAATTGGAAACAACATTGCACTTTCCCTTGGTATGGTTGGTGCGTTATCTATTGTGCGTTTCCGTACGGCAATAAAGGATTCCAGAGATACAATATACATATTCTGGACAATTGTTACAGGCATTTGCTGTGGTGCCGGTGATTTTTTAATTGCTGGCATAGGAGCAGCTTTTACATTTTTAATTTTACTTATTTTTGGTAGAATTAAAAATGACAACCGCTTGCTTTTAATTATTCGTACTGCTCGTGCAAACGAAGAAAAAGTAGAAGCATTAATATTTCAATATTATGCCAGAAAGGCAAATTTACGAGTGAAAAATACAACAGAAAACAGTGTTGAGTTTATATATGAAATAAGCAAGCGTGTATTTGAAAAGGCAAAAAATGCTAAAAAAGGTGTATCTGGGAAAAAGAGCATTACAGATGCTATTTATGAAATTGGAAATATTGAATACTGTAACATTGTTATGCAAAATGATGAGATAAGCAGTTAACAAGTATAATATATTTGGAAGGTGAGGCATATGAAGTATCGTATAACAGGTATTGGTGCGATGATAATAATGATTTTTGCTGTTTTTTTTGCCAATACAATTTATGGTGAAAAGCCAACCAACCGAATACATCAGCACTTAACAGCTCGTCAACATAATGAAGGATGTGACTGTGACGGAAGTGAGTTTTGCACCCATTTGCCTCTTGTATTAATTGATACAGGAGGAGCTGAAATTCCTGGAGCACCTATTACAGATGAAAATGGAAGAGAACTTGGGTTTACAACTACAGATGAAGGAGAGTCAATGCTTAATGCCAAAATTTCAGTTATGAGTAGTGACGATCAAAATCATCACCCATCTGATAAGCCTGATTTAAAAAGTGATGTTATGATACGTGTGAGAGGCAACTCATCACGATACTTTGACAAAAAAAGTTATTTACTTCGTCTTATTGATGAAAAAGGTGATTATGAAAACGAAGAAATGATGGGTATGGCACCTCATTATGAATGGGCACTTCATGGTCCTTTTTTGGATAAATCACTTATAAGAAATTACATGTGGTACAACATAGCCGGTGAGTTTATGGGATATGCGCCAAATGTAAGGTTTTGCGAAGTGATTTTAAACGGAGAATATCAGGGCGTTTATGTAATGGTTGAGACTATTACAAATGGTGATGACTGTAGAATAGATATTTCTGAGCCTGTTGATGGGTTAAACGATACTGGATATGTTCTTAGACTTGACAGAGGCAGCACAACGCCTATTAAAAATATTATTACATTTTCAAATTACTCTTTTAGAAACATGCAAAGGTATGACATACAGTATCCTCGTTCTGGTGATTTAACTGAGGAAATGGCAGATGCCATTGCTCAGGATTTTTCTGATTTTGAAAAGAGTCTTTATTCCTATGACTATGACACTGACGATTACGGGTACTATCATGACATTAATGTGGAGTCATTTGTTGACTATTTTATAATTAATGAGTTTTTAGTTAACTATGATGCAGGGTGGTTATCTACATACATATACAAAGACATTGGCGGTAAATATGAAATGGTTGTATGGGACTTTAACTCTGCATGCGAAAACTATACTGAAGTATTAACTAAGCCACAGCATTTTGACATGCAGTATACAGTTTTATACTACATGTTTATGAAAGACGAGTATTTTGTTAATCACATAATTGAAAGATACAGAGAGCTTAGAGAAAGTTATTTAAATGAGGAGTATCTATATAACTATATAGATGAAACTGTTGAATATCTTGGTCCAGCCATTGAGCGAAATTTTGAGGTATGGGGATACACATTTGATGAGTATTTGCCTTTGAAGCCAGAAAGAAGAAATCCTGAAAACCATGAAGAAGCTATTGAGCAGATTAAAAACTTTATACATGAACGTGGAGAATGGATGGACGAGAACATAGAAATACTTCTTCAGTATAGCCACGAGTCTAAAAATAAGAAATTTAACCACTAAACAGAAAGGAGTACTGTTACATGAAAAAGTTTATAATTACAGCATGTGTTATTGTTTTACTCCTTTTTGCATGGAATATGTCTTATTACCAGTTAGGAATTTATATTGACTTAAAGCCAGACGCACCTGTAACGACTTTTATGAAAACAGACTCTGATAAAATTTACATGAAACAGGATGAAGAGTATGAGCCTTTTGAAATAAGGGGCGTTAACATGGGCGTTGGTATTCCAGGTGAGTGGGCTACGGACTATGCAATAGACAAAGAAACTTATTTAAGATGGTTTGGTTATATACAGGAAATGGGTGCTAACACTATACGTGTATATACAATTTTACATAATGATTTTTACGATGCTTTTTATGAGTACAACAGTCAAATAGAAGAATTAGGTGAGGAGCCATTATGGTTAATTCATGGTGTATGGGTAAATGACTATGTTCAAAACTCTCATCGTGATGCTTATGATGATGATTTCAGGCAGACTTTAATAAACGACTGCAAAACAGTTGTTGATATTCTTCATGGAAAGAAAAACTTTAATTTAGGGTATGGCATTGGGTCTGGCACATACAGAAAAGACGTATCAAAATGGGTTATTGGATATATACTGGGTGTTGAGTGGGAAGATGTTACAGTAACATATACAAACAACAAATATCCTGAGCGAAATTCGTACAAGGGTACATACATGTACACAACAGAAGATGCTTCTCCTTTTGAGGCAATGCTTTGCGAAGTTGGAGACAAAATTATTGAATATGAGTCAAATAGATATAAAGAGCAGAGGTTAGTCGCTTTTTCAAACTGGCCAACAACAGATCCTTTTGATTATCCAAGTGACATTGCATTATTCTTTATGAAATGCGCCAAAGTTGATGTTGAGCATATAAAGACAACGGATGCTTTTATTTCAGGGTATTTTGCTTCTTACCATGTTTATCCTTATTATCCTGACTATCTTAATTATATATACATTGATAAAGATGATGATATAGTTGATGAAGAAAGAAAGTCTTATGAAGTTTATGAAATTGTAACTCCTGGCAACTTTATAAATGACTATATTACCGAAAGTATAGAAAATGGTTTTACTGACAGCAAAGGCAGGGTTAACACTTATTACGCTTATTTAAAAGCTTTAAACAATTACCACACAATACCTGTTGTAATATCAGAATATGGTGTATCTACTGGAAGAGGCATGGCTCAAAGGGATTACAACACAGGAAGAAATCAGGGCAACATGTCGGAAGATGAGCAAGGTCAGGCGATTATTGAGTGTTATGAGGATATTATAAATGCAGGGTGTGCCGGAAGCTGTGTATTTACATGGCAGGACGAATGGTTTAAAAGGACATGGAACACTATGCACGCTGTTGATTTGGAAAATACTCCATATTGGAGCGACTATCAGACAAACGAGCAATATTTCGGACTTCTTGCCTTTGACCCTGGAGAAACTGAAAGCGTTTGTTATGTTGATGGAGACATATCTGAATGGAATGAAGAAGACATTGTTGTTGATAATGAAAGTAGGTCTGTTTCAATGAAGTATGATGAGAAATTTATATATTTTCTTATTAAAAAAGATGGATTTTCCTCTGACGAGGATATCATTTACATTCCTATTGATACAAATCCTGATATAGGAAGCACATACTGCGATGAATACAACATATCATTTGAAAGAGGAGCTGACTTTTTAATTGTAATTGACGGAAAGGAAAACAGTCGTGTTTTGGTACAGGAGAGAAACGAAGTTTTAAGGGCTATGTTTTATCACGAAACACAGGGCATGGACCCATATATTGATACTATTGATGAAGATGTTCCTATATTTAAGCCAATTAGTTTAATGCTTCAGACAGCAACGCCTCTTCTTAGTGGAGACTGGGAGGCAAATGCGGAAACATATGAAACAGGTCTTCTTCAATATGGAAATTCTAATCCATCTTCAGATGATTTTAATTCATTAGCTGATTTTACATTTTCAGGTGACTATATTGAGCTTAAACTGCCTTGGCAGCTATTAAACTTTTCAAATCCATCTGAAATGATGATACATGATGATTACTATATTCATTATGGGGTTGAATACATACATATTGATGAAATGTATATTGGGGCAGCTTTTTCAGGTAACACAGAAGGCAGAATAAGCATGTATGCTTATCCGCTTGAAGGTTGGGGAAAAGAAGTTACTTACCATGAAAGACTAAAAGAGTCATACTATATTTTAAAAGACTATTGGAGCAGCCATTAATTTTATATGGCATTAGAAAGGAGGCAGCGGCATGAAGGTTGAGTACATGATATATATATACGGTGCTGTATGTGTATGCATGATAGTATTTAACATTATATATAACATGATTCTTAAAGGCAGTGAGCCACGAATGGAACGCCGCTGCCAGAAAATCAAAACAAAAATTGACAGGCAGTTTAAATTAATAAAAAAGCAAAAGAAAGTCGAAGAGGAGCATTTGGAGTATTTACGAAACATACTATGCAAGGTTAATAATTTAATAGCCTTTAATCGTATACTTATGGAAAAAGCCCAAAATGACAAGAAAACATTTGATGAATATTTGAAAGAAATACGTTCTGTGATTATGTATATAGCAGTTGTATATCGTGACAAAGAAAATATGCAGGCTGGGTATTTTACATATTTTATTTCCTGTTATACTGCAAGCACACAGCTGGAGATTAATTCATTACAGGACATACTGCTTGATTATGTTAAAAGACCTAACTTATATTGCAGGTTTAATGGGTTAAAGGCTTTATATCATTTTGCAAGACCTGAGTATATTGTGGAGGCTATTAAAATTCAAGATGACGGAAATGTATTTTTCCATGAAAAGCTACTTACAGAAGGCCTTCTTTCTTACACAGGAGACCACAGCAGGTTAATTGAAATTTTATGGAAGAAGTTATCGAGTTTTTCAATACACACCCAGTTAGCCACTTTAAATTACATAAGGTTTAAGTCTGGGGACTACAAAGAGCAGATGTTTAAAATTATGGTTGATAAATCTGAAGACAAAGAGCTTCGTCTTTCTGCCATACGATACTTTGGCAAGTATTATTATGAAGATGCTCTTAAATATTTATTGGACTTTGTAAGAAACAAAGATTCTGCAAAATGGGAATATGCCACTGTTGCAGCAGTTTCACTTTCTTCTTATTCAGGAGAAGAGGTTATAGAAACATTAAAAGAGGCTTTATACAGCGGAAACTGGTACATCAGATATTCAGCAGCACAGAGCTTAGAACATTTAAATGTTGATTATACAGACATTATTGATATTGCTGTGGGTAACGACCGTTATGCCAGAGAAATGATGATGTACAGGCTGGAAACTCGAAAACTGCAAAGTTTGGGGGTGTAAATTGCCGTAATGGATGGATATAAGTTATTTTTTGATTATGTATGTATATTTTTTATTATTTACATGATTGGGTATGCAAGT
>CALWHO010000187.1 GCA_944380405.1 uncultured Lachnospiraceae bacterium | reverse complement strand
CTATCTTTTTTATATTTTCTGCTATTTTTATAAATGCCATGTGCACAGCATCTTCTGCATCCTGCTCATTATGGAGAATTTTATTTGCAGCATAAAACATCAGAGATTTATATTTCAGATATATCTCTTCAAACCTTACTTTATCGTCTTCACTTTCTATCATCTGTAGATATATCATAGAAAAGTCCTCCAACACAATAAAAAATCAAATCTGGTTTTTATATTAAATGAATGAGAATAGAAAATCAAATTTATTTGATTCTATCCAATATATTGATATTTGGAAATCATACATAAGAAAAGACAGCCATACAACTGCCTTTTCTTCGATCTATTTCATTTTATTCCTCTTCTGCCTGTACTGCACTTTCATCTCCTGCAGAAGGATAACCACAAAGATCATAAAGCTCCGAAGGGATAAAGCTTACTGCAAGTTGATCCGCCTTTGGAAGTTCATTGTACCAATTGAGCCATTCCAGTGTTTCTTCTGATAAATCAGAAGCTTTCAGTATTTTATCATGAAATCGAACAATAGCATCTCCAGTATCAACAGATGGTCTGGAAGGATTTTTTACGGCGAACCATGTATTATCTACCAAAAAATAGTTTTCAGTTTCACCATTTATAATATATGAAAAATTTATAGTATCTTCACTTGATATTACAAAGTCATATACCTCTCCACCGTCATTATCGCCAGGAGCCTGATCCTGTTCAAATGCAACTTCTTCATATTGTAATCCAGATATCCATTCTTTTATATTTTCTAATTCATCACCCGATACAATCAACTCAGTTGTTGTACCGCCAGAGTAATATTTAATTACCATAGTTTCAGAATTTATAAAATCAGAAATATCAAGCTGTTTGTATGGTGCTTGAGTCGTTTTACAGCCAACAAAACCAATCATTACTATCATGGTACAAAAACATATAATCAATTTTTTCATGCTATCCCCCCCTTATTTTCGTGGCCTATTCTTTGTCCCTGGTGAAAGAAATACAACCAAAAGTCCAGCCACTCCCAGTAATACAAAAACAGTATGCCACCTGAAGCTAAAATCAAATACTGATTTGTCCCCGTGAGCCAAAGTAAGTAAAATAGCAATCAAAATAATCGTAATTCCTCTAAGCTGCCCTTTCATTCTAAATCACGCCTTTCAAAGCAGTCTGTGTCATTTGTCTTAATTGTTATAATTATTAAATCAGTAATTTTTAGGACAACGGCGGCTTAGAAGGATTCTCTACTAAATACAATTGATCACTTAGGAAAACATAGTAATCATTGATATATAAATATGAAAATTCTTTTTCTCCACCATTGATAACGAATGTATAGCTTTCTCCACCAGCATATACCTCATTGGGTGCCTCTCCTTCAGGAAAGTTCACATGAAGCAGATCAAGACCAAGAGCCCAGTCCTTTACATCTGCTATTTCCTCAGAGTTTAACTGCCTTGAATAATCCGAAGAATAAACGGAATAAGTGTATGTGATATCTTTTATGTCATCTGGAAAAAGCATTGGTCCTATACCGCATACCACAACTTTTTCACTGTCATTTTGATAATTTACCGTCAACCAGTCCGTATCATTCAAAAGCCATACATCTTCCCATGAACTGCTGTACTGAGGCTCACCCCACACCTCTGATAATTGAGCTCTTTTGTATCCTGATAATAGGTTATTCACTTCAGCCTCATCCATTTTTGCGATAGACTGTAAAGAAGGTAGGTTATCATTGCTTTTTCTATTATGATAGCCATAGTTCCATGCAAAACCTGCTGCTGCCAACACTGCCAAAAATGCAAAAATCCATATCTTTTTTGCATCTTTATATTTTATCAATGCCCAGATACCCCATCCTATTCCACAGACGAATATCATAAATATCATATATATGGCAAAAAACAAATACAACAATCCATCCCAACCTGCCACAGCAAAACTTAAAATAATCCATATTAACACCGCAGCAGTAAAAACTATGATCGGAATAAATCGCACAAATATTGACTTTGCCTTAAAGCATATCAAAATCTGGATAGGCAAAATTATGATGAGGGATAAACCAATCACTAAATATGTAACAGGAATATCTCCATACCAAATATCAAACATAGAAATTCCCCCTATCTTTTTAACCCAAATTTATCATAAAACATGTTTTCTCTGCAAACATTTTACTATGTAGTTACTTCCAAAATAAACCTAATGAATAGCTGTTCTTATTCCTTTATCAGTTCTGTACCATAATGCTCTGACCCAAACCCATTATCCAAAGTGATTGTAAAAAATGGTGTCATTTTATTATAGATCTCCGTATCCGTAGGTTTTGGTATATTCAGAACATAGTTTATAAATTCTGGTGTTACAGATCCTTGAATAATTTTTCCGTATTTCCAGCAACTCTCTTTTAATTTGCCAAATAGAAGTGCCATTTTTATTTCCTCTCGTTCTTCATTCCAGCAATGTATCTCAAAAGTATTAGCCTTTTTCAACTGCTCAAACATAATTTCCTTCCAACGCAAATTATTCATTTCCGTTGCATCAAATTCAATATATCCCATTTTTATTTCCTCTTTCTCAAAAAACAATCCTTTGTTTTATGTAATAATTATCAATACTTTATAATTTAATAATAAAGTCTTTTAGAATAACTGTAAATATATAAACATTATCATAAAAGCATATAGAATTCTTTTTTATTTATAACGAACATAATATACTTTTTTGGACACATTAACATAAATAATTTTCGTAACCTTTTATTATTTGATTGCTGAAAAACAGGCTGTGATTATATATATTTTAGAGATTGGGTAAATATTTTCAGTAGGGAAAATAAATATATTTTTTATTGGGATAATTACAGGAATAAATATCTTCTGTACATTCTATATGATACCACTATACATTAAATATAATGCCTATACTTTAGATATAGTGAAGGAAAAAAGCATTTGTTTCATAAACAGGCTTTTCATTTAACACACCAATATGCTCCTAAATAAGAGCTGAATATGAAACGTTTTAGCTTGGTAATAAATAGTTTTTGATTTTTTGGATAAACAAACATAACTTTTGCCTTCCTGAATTATAATGAATTTTCAAAGCTCTTAGCATAAAATAAAAGGCCCCTTTTGGAGCCTTTTTAGGTTATGATTTTTATAGATTAATATCTTTATTTCTTATATTTTAGAAGTTTATTGGTAATACCAGCTCCATCCATTAAAATAACCAGGAGGTTCAATTTGAAATTCTACCATAGAATAACCACTTACTGGATAGCAAGTACCATCATATTTGTCAACTAACATATACTCCGAGCTTAACTCAAATAATTCAATACAATAATATTGACCGAAATCTGCATAATATCTTCCAAAATATGTCTTTCCTAAATCACTGTACTGTATATTATCTTTATTAATATTAGATACATCTATATTATGGTTTTCCCAAAGATAATCTGCCATTCCAGGAAGAAAAACATCAAAATATGTATTTATTGCTATTTCGGCTGCTTCTCTGTCTGAAATTTGAACAGGCTCTTTTCTATCTTGTACTGTTACAATTTTTACATCACTTTTATAATCAAAAAAATCACCAATATAGCCAACTTCAGCCCCAAAAGCAGTAGCAATTGCTCTAAGTGGAACATATGTGGAAGAATTAATAATCTCTGGAGCCTGGCT
>CALWHO010000186.1 GCA_944380405.1 uncultured Lachnospiraceae bacterium | reverse complement strand
ATATATATAGTTTTCATTTACTTTAAAAGGTGTTGTTCTTTCTATGGCTTTTGAATAAATATCCAGCTGTATTTTGTATTTATCAAAAAACCCTTCTTCTTCGCCCTTTGGCACATAGTCTGTTTTGTAGTCAAGTAAAATGCAGGTTTTTCCATCATAAAAATAACAGTCTATTATACCATGGACAAGAACGCCATCATCATAACTTTTGTATTCGTCTTTACCGTATGCCTCAAAAGCTGAAATTTCAATGGCAAAAGGTTTTTCTCTCTCCACTACTTTTGCATTTCTTATTCTCTCTGCTAAAGGCGATGAAAGAAACTTAAGTATTGCCCAAATATTTACAGAAGCTGCTTCTTCTGGAGTAAGTATTGACTTTTCAGTCATTATACTTATTTCTTCCAAAAGGCTTTCTTTTGTATAATGCTTTTTCAAATCAATATGCCTCATAACAGTATGAAGTGCCGTACCTTTTTGAGAAGCAGTAAGGCCTTTTGTTTCTGCTGTAAATTCTGGCATTTTATATGATGAATACATATCTATATCTTCTATAATAAGCTCTTTTTGATAGTTTCGTTTAATTTCTGATATTGAAATATTGGCTGCCACATCTTCATATATTTTATATGGATATTGGAACATGAATTTTTCATAAATTTCATTTTCAATATCTTCTCCTACGGAAATCATATTTTCATTTGTAACTTCTTTTTCTGCACATTCTGCATTTTTAAAATAATAGCTGTAGTCATATATAAAATCTGTTTTCCATATAGATTTATCATAATTTACTGTGTAAATACCGCTATTTCCGTCAAATGCCGTGTTTACAAAATCAGATATTATACTGCAATCTTTGTGCCTTGAAAGAGCAGCACCTATCCAGTCTATATATGTAATTGACTTTTTAACATAGTATGATGAAAGGTGTCCATTTTCGTCACAGCCATTTAATGTCCATTTTATGCACCTTGACTCTATGTCATTTACACCGCCTGTAAGTATAAGCTTTTCTTTGGCTCTTGTAAGGGCAACATAAAGTATACGCATTTCCTCTGCCGTCATTTCGTCTTTTATTTTTTTGGAAATTATGTTTTTAGGCAGTGTCTTTCTTTTTATTCTTAAATTGCTGTCCAAAAAGTCTAAACCTATTCCCAGTTCTTTATGTATAAGCATACCGTCTTTTACATCGGACATATTAAACTTTTTGCCTAAACCGCTTACAAACACAACAGGAAACTCAAGACCTTTGCTCTTATGTATGGTCATAAGCCTTACAACATTTTCATTTTCGTTAAGTATTCCTGCTTCGCTTGTTTCAACGGCATTTTTCTGCAATTTTTCAATGTATCCAATAAAATCAAAAAGACTTTTAACGCCCCAGCTTTCAGCCGTCTGTGCTTTTTCCAAAAGAAGGTTTAAGTTTGCCTGCTTTATTTCGCCATTGGGCAAAGCACCTGTGTAGTCGTAATATCCAGTTTCTGTGTAAATCTGCCACATAAGCTCTCTTACAGAAATAAAAGGTGCCATTTCCTTCCATTTTTCAATGTCTGAAATAAATGATTTAAGCTTTTCTATAATTTCAGTATTTTCGCCATTTTCTGCATAACTAACTACGTTTTCATAAAAATAGTTATTTTCTGCACTTATTTTAATTTCTGCCAATTCTTCGTCTGTAACTGAATATATAAAGCTTTTTAAAACAGTTATTACAGGTATATCCTCATAAGCGTTATCTATTATACGCAGTATTGACACAATTACAGCAACTTCGTTTTTGTCGAAATATCCGCTTCCTGTACCTGTAAATATAGGTATTCCAAAATACTCAAACACTTCCTCTGCTGCATTTGCCCAAGTTTTTGCAGAACGAAGAAGTATAACTATATCGCTGTATTTTATACTTCTGTATTCGCCTGTTTTTTTATCACGCACCTGAAAATCTTCTTTAAAAAGCTCTTTTATTCTGCCTGCCACAAATGTAAGTTCTTTTCTTGCAGAGTCAAAGTCCTCAATTTCTTCATCAGTATCTTCAAAAGATGCATCATTTTTAAGGGCTATTACATTAAACTCAATAGGCTTTTGTACTTCCTCTTTTTCAAATGCTGGATAATCAGCACCATAATGAAGTTCTTCTCGTCCTTCGTACTCAATTTCGCCGTTTTCCTCTGTCATAAGCTGTTTAAATATATAGTTTATGCCATTTAATATATTTTCTCTGCTTCTGAAATTTTTTGAAAGGTATATGATACTGCCTTCATCATTTTCTTCGTATAATTTAAGCTTATTTAAAAATATTTCAGGGTCTGTCTGTCTAAAACGGTATATGCTCTGTTTTATGTCACCTACAACAAAGCGGTTTGACTTATTTTCGCCTCTGCCTGAAAGAGCGCTTAATATCATTTCCTGAACAGAGTTACTGTCCTGATACTCGTCTGTAAGAACTTCATAAAATTCAGACTGCATTAAATATGCCTCTTTAGAAAGTGTGTATGTGCCTGTTTCTTCATCAAAGTCGTAAAGAGCCTTTATTGCCAAATGCTCCAAATCGTTAAAGTCAACAATGGCTTTTTCTTTTTTTAATGCAGTGTATTTTTCTTCAAATTTTATAACTGCCTTTGATATATTTTCAACCACTTCTTTGCAGAAAGCCATATCATCAGCAATTATTTCAGGTGATGCAAAAAAGTATAATTCAGCCGTTTTTTCAAAGGCTTTTTTAACTTCACTTCGTATGTCTTTGCCAATTTGTGCCAGTTCATCAGGTGTATCTTTTTTCTTTCTTTTAAGTGACTGAAAAGAAAAAGAGTTTACTTCATCATAAAGACGAGAAATATCCCTTTTTTCGCATAAATCCATAAACATTTTGAAATTTTCGCAGTCGTTTATAAATGCGTCTTTATACTCATCAGGCACATAATTAATTGACGAATGGCTTTTTTCGTAAAGACCCTTAAAATCCAAATAGGCATTTTTTAATAAATAATCGGTAAAATATGTGTTTTCACCAGAAGAAGAATATTTTTTGCAGGCTTCATCAAGCCACAGCTTTGGAAAAGGCATACTTTGTATACTTTCGTAAAGATTAAGTATGTTTTCTCTCAACTTAGAAAAGTCCTTTTCATCTCCAAAGCTTTCTGCCAACATAAAAAAGCCGTAGTTTTCTTCATCTTCAAAGCTTTCTTCCAAAAACTCTTCCATTGCCTGCACTTTAAGCAAACTGCACTCACTTTCATCGGCTACCCTTACAGATGGCTCAATATCAAGCTTAACATAGTTTTCGGCTATTATTTTTTTACAGAATGAATGGATAGTTGTAATGTTGCTTCTGCCTAAAAGAGCAAGCTGTTTATGAAGATGCTCACTTTCTGGGTTTTCTTCTATTTTTGCAGAAACTGCTGCTGCAATTCTTTCTTTCATTTCTGCAGCTGCTGCATTTGTAAATGTAACCACAAGAAGATTATCAACATCTACGCCTAAATCCTCATCTGTAATAATGCTTATAATTCTTTCAACCAAAACAGCAGTTTTACCACTGCCTGCTGCTGCCGAAAGAAGCACATTTTTATCCCTTATGTCAATAGCCTGTTTCTGTTCATTAGTCCAATTTGCCATATAAATTCTCCTATGCCTGTTTTGCCAAACGTATCCTTCGTCCTATGGATATATATTTTGAAAAATACTTAATAAGACTGCTGTAAGAATTATAACAGAAATTGTCTGTAAATGCTAATGATAACGGGTCTGTTATTGATTTTCTAAGTACATATTTAATCATCACCTGCGGAAATATCATATTAAACCTGTTTTCAAATGAAAAAGCCATTTTCCATATAAGCTCAAAAAAGTGTTTTTCTGTTTCGTCAAAGTCATATACAAAAAATAAATCCTCTTTCATTTCTTCGCAGGATAAATCTTTTCGTCTTTTAAGGCATACTTTAATAGTGTTATAAAGAGCCGTTATTTTAAAAAACCTCTCCCAGGCTACATTATCCATAAGGTCAAAATTTTCATAAAAAATATTGCCCTTGCAGTCTGTTTCAGCAAAACAGCTTAAAGCGTCCACATAAGCAAACTCTGTACAAAGGCAATAAAAATCGCTGTTAAATGTATTTTTTACCTCTTTCGTTTTTTGTATATATTCGTCCTTGAGATATTGAGCTGTCTGCTCGATTTTTTTCCTTCTCATAAATGAAAATCCGAATATTTTTTCCATATTGCACCCCTCTTTTCTTTACTTCTAATTTTACAGTAAGGCGCATATATAATTCAAAACACTTCGTGCTACAAATTATTTGAAAAAATACCCGGATTTGACAATTTTCGTTATTAAGTTTTATATTTCAACGGCAAACTATTTTTTATTTAAGAGATGTAAATTTTGCAACATCTTTAATATCGCCCATTATCCATAAAGTTTCTCCTTCGCTAAAAACATAGTCCGCATTAGGAAGAGGATTCCATTCGTTATTATTACGAACAGCCAAAATATTGACCTTAAACTGACGGCGTACATTAAGCTCTATAATTGACTTTCCAATCCAGCTATGAGGAAGTGCCACATGGAATACAGCATGTCCTTTCATAAGTTCAAAATAATCTGATACGTTTTTCATTGTGTATCTTACAGATGCCCAGTCTGCCATTTGTCTTTCAGGATATACAACATCATCTGCACCGTTTCTTAAAAGGAACTTAGCATGAACATCTCTGCTGGCTCTTGAAACAACAAATTTAGCTCCGTTTTCTTTTAAAAGAGAAGTTGTTTCCAGTGAGCTTTGGAAATTATCACCAATGGCAACAACGCATAAATCAAAATTACGCACACCTAAAGAAGCTATAAACTGCTCATTTGTACTGTCACCTATCTGTGCATTAGTAACATAAGGCAGTACCTCGTTTACTCTTTCCTCAACTGCATCTATTGCTAAAACCTCATGCTTCATATCTCTAAATTTCATAGCTAAATGCTTGCCAAATCTGCCAAGACCAATAAGCAATATTGTCATAATAATATTCTCTCCTTTTTTATCCTATTGTAATGCTTTCCTGTGGAAGCCTTGAAACTTCAGGTGTCATTTTTGCACCAAATACAAATATCATTGTAAGACCGCCTACCCTGCCAAAAAACATAAGTATTATTAAAAACACATGTGATACTGTGCATAAATATGGCGTTATTCCAAGAGTAAGACCAACAGTGCCCACTGCTGATGCAGACTCAAAAAGTGCCGTAATTAAAGGCACATTATCCAGAAGGCATATTGTAAAGCCGCAAAGCAAAAACAGCATAATATACATTAAAAATACTGCTACAGCTCGTCTTAATATTTCAACAGGAAGACGCCTTCCGAAGCACTCTATATTGCTTCTGTTTTCAAATATAGACCTTATGCATAAAAACATAGACGCAACAGTTGTTGTTTTAAAACCTCCTGCCGTTGACCCAGGAGAACCGCCTATAAGCATAAGTATTATTGTTACAAATACAGAAACTTCTGTAATAAGAGTTAAATC
>CALWHO010000185.1 GCA_944380405.1 uncultured Lachnospiraceae bacterium | reverse complement strand
TTTTTTATTATTATAGTATATTTTTTGAAAACACATGTATTGAATTTAATACAGCATTATTTTATACTATTATTAGAAATACTTTGCTGCAATAAAGGAGCAAAATGAATAAAAGTTCATTTTTAATATTAAAAGTTGAATTTTCCCAAAAGTGAAGTTGTTTAAATTTTATACTCTTTTATATAATATATAGTAAAAATGATACTGTAATTATGAATTTATGTGTGGTATAATTACTATAAAATTCTTATGCAGCAGGGAAGTGTTCTCTTTGGGAAAAGACGTTTTTACAGAGATAAGAGTGAAATATAACACTCTTTCAAAAAATCAGAAAATAATTGCAAATTATATATTGGAAAACAGAGATGAATGTGTAAGAATGACTCTCCGTGAATTGGGCATGGAGTGCGGTCTTAGCGAAACAACAATTATAAGGTTTATAAATAAGCTGGATTATACATCTTATCAGGATTTCAGGCTGGATATGGCACAGGATGTTATGAAGCAGTCTGGAGAAAATGAAGACGGTTCTTCCGGACATGAAATTAAGTCAGGTGATGACCTTGAAGAAATAAAGGGTAAGGTTATTTCCATAGCTTCATCAGCCATAAGGGATATGAACGAGCTTATTGACATATCAAAGCTTTCATCAGCAATAGACATGATTGAAAACGCAGAGAAAATTATGTTTTTTGGTGCAGGCGGTTCTGGTGTTATTGCAACTGACGTTTATCATAAGTTTTTAAGATGCGGTCTTAACGTTATAAACGAAAGCAATACTCATATAGCCCTTATTCATGCTGCTCTTCTTACAGAAAAAGATCTTCTTATACTTATATCCCATGAAGGCGAAAGTAAAGAAGTTATAGAATGTGCTAAACTTGCAAAAAGAGGCGGAGCTAAGGTTTTGGGCATAACAAGCTATATGAACAGTGACCTTGCCAAAATGGCTGACTTATGCATATTCAGCTCCACAAACGACTCGCCATACTATACAGACGATATGGTAAGCCGTATTGTGCAGCTTGTAATAATGGATATGCTTGTAATTTCTTTAAATACACGCATAGACGACACAAGGGCTAAAATAGCCATGGAAACATCAGAGTTTGCATTAAGCGAAATGAAAATTGCAAACGAAGAAGCAAAAAAATAACTATAAGGAGTGATACTGTGCTTGTAAATTTAAAAACAATACTTGAAGGCACAAGAAAAGACGCAAGAGCTGTAGGCTCATTTAATATCTATAGCTATGAAACAATACATGGCGTAGCAGCTGCTGTTAAAAAGAGCGGAAAAGACGCTATAATATCTTTTGGTGCGTCATATCTTGTTAATATGAGTCTTAAAACAGTTGTAGCTATTGTTAAAGAGGTAGCTGATGAGCTTGAACAGAATGTAGCTCTTCATCTTGACCACTGCACAGACATAAACATAATTAAAAACGCCATAGATGCAGGTTTTACATCTGTTATGTATGATGGTTCAAGCCTTCCTTTTGAGGAAAATGTTAAAAATACAAAGCTTGTGTGCGATATGGCACATGAAAAAAATGTTTCTGTTGAGGCAGAACTTGGCAGCCTTGCTTTAGGCGAATATTCAAACGAAACAGACATTGACCATGGACAGGCTTATACAGACCCTTCAAATGCAAAGGAATTTGTTGAAAGAACAGGTGTTGATGCCCTTGCAGTATCAATAGGTACAGTTCATGGTATGTATAAAGCAAAACCAAACATCAGAGTAGATATTCTTAAGGCAATAGCAAAAGAAGTTTCTATTCCTCTTGTGCTTCATGGCGGAAGTGGTACACCTCAGGAGCTTTTGCTTGAGTGTATAGATAACGGTATATGCAAAATAAATGTAAATACTGAAATAAGCCAGTATACAGTAAAAAAAATAGCCGAAAAAATAGCAGAAGAACCAAATACACATCTTTCAAAACTTACTCTTCTTACATCTGATTATGTAAGCGAAATAGTTTATAAATATATAGACCTTTTTAATAACTGCAAATAACTCTGTAATTTTCGGAGTTAAAAAAATAATAATATTATATTGTTTAGGAGGTAATTGATATGGCAAAAGTAGGCTTTATCGGTCTTGGCATTATGGGCAGACCAATGTCAAAAAATCTTATTAAAGGCGGATGTGACCTTATGGTTACAGACCTTAACAAGGCAGCAGTGGATGACGTTGTTGCAGCAGGTGCAACAGCAGGCACATATGAAGAAATAGCAGAAAACTGTGAAGTTATATTCATCAGCCTTCCAAATGGCGCTATTGTAAACAGCGTTCTTTTTGGTGAAGGTGGTGTAGCTCAGTATGTTAAAGCCGGCACTGTAATTTGTGATACAAGCTCTGTAACACCTACAGAAAGCAAAAATAATGCTGCAAAACTTGCTGAAAAAGGCGTAGGCTTTATTGACTGCCCAGTATCAGGCGGCGAACCAAAGGCTATTGACGGTACACTTGCATTTATGTGCGGTGGTACTCAGGAAGCATATGACAAAGCATATCCTTATATTATGAAGATGGCTTCTTCATCACTTCTTGTTGGCCCAAGCGGCAGCGGTTCTGTTACAAAGCTTACAAACCAGGCTATCGTTAACCTTACAATTGCAGCTGTTGGCGAAGCTTTCGTTCTTGCTGCTAAAGCAGGCGCTGACCCAGAAAAAGTATATCAGGCAATCAGAGGCGGTCTTGCAGGAAGTACAGTTCTTGACGCTAAAGTTCCTATGATACTTGACAGAAACTTTGTTCCAGGCGGCAAAATTTCTATCAACCACAAAGATATTAAAAACGTACTTGCAACAGCACATGACATCGATGTACCAATGCCTTTAACAGCTCAGCTTTTTGAAATTCAGCAGGCTCTTAAAGTAAGCGGACACTTTGAAGACGACCACGGCGGATATGTTCAGTATTTTGAACAGCTTGCTAACTGCCAGGTTAAGAGAGTTAAATAATGAGTGTCTGTTTCAAAAAATTGGGGGACATTTTTGAGATAGAAAAATAAAAAGAGAGAGGTAAATTTTAAAATGATGGAAGAAGATTTAAAACCGTTAGATATAAGTGTATTTGATTATTACAGAAAGCTTGATGAAGCAACTCTTGATGTTATGCTTGACCCATACATCAGAGATATTAAACAGAAAATAGTTATACTTGATGACGATCCAACAGGTGTTCAGACAGTTAACGACGTTTTTGTTTACACAGACTGGTCTGTTGAAACATTCAAAAAAGGTCTTACAGGCGCTAAAAAGCTTTTCTTCATACTTACAAACTCAAGAGGTCTTACAGTACCTCAGACAACAGCAGTACATACTGAAATAGCCCATAACCTTGCTCAGGCTTCAAAGGAAACAGGTGTTGACTTTATTCTTATGAGCAGAAGTGACTCTACATTAAGAGGTCATTTCCCACTTGAAACAGAAACTCTTAGAGATGTACTTGAAGACGATATGGGTATTCAGTTTAATGGTGAGATTATATTCCCATTCTTTAAAGAAGGCGGAAGATTTACATTAAATAATATCCATTATGTTCAGGAAGGCGACAAACTTATTCCTGCTGCACAGACAGAATTTGCTAAGGATAAATCTTTTGGTTACTCATCATCAGACCTTACAAAGTATGTAGAAGAAAAAACAAAAGGCAAATTCCTTGCAAAAGATGTAACTTGCATTTCTCTTCAGGACCTTAGAGACTGCGAAATAGATAAGATTACAAATCAGCTTATTTCTGTTCATAGCTTCAACAAAATCATCGTTAACGCTATTGAATGTATCGACGTTAAGGTATTTTGTATAGCTCTTTGCAAAGCTCTTCAGCTTGGCAGAAGATTTATATTCAGAAGTGCTGGTTCAGTATGTAAGGTTATCGGCGGCGTTAAGAGCAGAGACCTTCTTACAAAGAAAGACCTTGTTCTTCCAGGCAACACAAACGGCGGTATTGTAATTATCGGTTCACACGTTAAGAAAACAACACAGCAGTTTGAAGAACTTAAAAACTGTAAATATCCACTTGAATTTATTGAATTCCATGCAGCAAGAGTTCTTGAAGAAGGCGGACTTGCGAAAGAAACAAAAGAAGTTATCGAAAAGGCTGAAAGCTTCATAACACAGGGCAAATCTGTTGTTGTATACACAAGCCGTGAGCTTGTAAAGCTTGATACAGACGACAAAGATAAAATTCTTGAAGTTTCTGTAGCTATTTCAAACGCACTTGTTGCAGTTATTGGCGATATGACAGTTAAACCAAACTTCATTATTGCTAAAGGCGGTATCACATCAAGCGATGTTGGTACAAAGGCTCTTAGAGTTAAGAGAGCAAGAGTTATGGGTCAGATTAAGCCAGGTATCCCAGTTTGGATGACAGGCGATGAAAGCAAATTCCCATACATGCCTTATGTTATTTTCCCAGGCAACGTAGGACAGGTTACAACTCTTAGAGAAGCTGTAGAAGTTCTTATGTCTGATGACGAAACAAACGAATAATTTATAATTTCCAAAATAAAAAAGGTGCATTGATATAATATCAATGCACTTTTTTTAAAGTCTTTGGAAAAGCTCTATAAGTTCTCCGCTTGGACCTGTTAAAAATATTATTTTTATATTGCCCAATATATCAAGAATATAAGGTTCTTCTTTATCAAATGTATTTATGCCTTTTTCTTTAAGGTTTTTTACTGTTTCGTCTACGTTTTCAACATCAAAGCAGAAATGCTCGCATATTCCTGCTCCTTTAGGGATAATGTCTTTTTGGCTTGGCTCTACAAGCTCAACTGTGGCACCGTCTTCAAATTCCATATGTACAAGTTTTTTTGATGTGCCGTCAGGTGCTGTAAGAACATCGCTCATGGCTTTTTTTCCGCCTAATAATTCATAAAACTTAATAGATGTTTCCATATCATCTGTAAATACTGCAATATGTCCTATTTTCACATTAAAACCCTCCTTTTTGACTTCTATATTAAATTTTATCATTAAATAAAATATGTTTCAAACAAACTATGTATTATTTATAAACAATATGCTGTCTTATGTGTTATATAGACAGCTTTTTTCATAAAAAATTCATTATTTATTCACATTATAGTAGTAAAATTAAGCGGTATTAAGTATAATTAGTACATTGGGTTTTTATACCCCTATAAGGGCAATAACTTTTGTGAGGAGGAAATATTTTGATAGAGGTAAATAATCTTGTTAAAAATTATGGCAAGTATCAGGCTGTCAAAGATATATCTTTTAAAGTTGAAGACGGAGAGATACTTGGGTTTTTAGGTCCCAACGGTGCCGGTAAATCAACAACAATGAATATTATAACTGGTTACATATCAGCTACAAGCGGCACTGTTACAATAGACGGCCATGACATACTTAAAGACCCTAAAGAGGCGAAAAAAAGAATAGGATACCTTCCTGAAATACCGCCTGTTTATATGGACATGACTGTTACAGAATATCTTAAGTTTGTGGCAGAGCTTAACGGTGTTAAAAAGCATGAAATAAAGCCTATGCTTGATGACATTATGGATAAAATTAAAATTACACATGTTTCAGGCAAGCTTATTAAAAACCTTTCAAAAGGCTACAGACAGAGAGTAGGTCTTGCTCAGGCACTTGTAGGCTATCCTGATGTACTTATACTTGACGAGCCTTCAGTAGGTCTTGACCCTAAGCAGATTATAGAAATTCGTGATGTTATAAAAGAACTTGGCAAAAGCCATACAATAATACTCAGCAGCCATATACTTTCTGAAGTAAGTGCTATTTGTACAAGGGTTATGATTATTAACAAAGGCAAAATAGTTGCCGTAGATACTCCGGAAAGACTTTCCGACAGACTTAGTGGTGACAGATATAAGATAAGAATAAAAGGCGACAAAGAAGCTATTGTTGCTGCATTTAAATCAAGTGACCTTATTACAGAAACAGAAGTTTTAGACGATGTGGAAGAAGGCGCAGCAGATATTATTATTTGCGGCAAAGAAGGCACAGACCCAAGAGAAACAGCATTTAACATAGCTAAAGATAAGGGATTTGTAATCCTTCTTGTAAAATCAGAAAAGCTTTCTCTTGAAGAAGTATTCCTTAAGGTTACAGAAGATGCCGAAAACGGTGTAAGCTATGAAGAAACTGCCCCAGAAGAAGCGGCAGAAGCAGAGGAGGCAGAAAATAAATGAGCGCAATATTTAAAAGAGAGATGAAGATGTACTTCAGCTCTATGATAGGATATGTATTTATAGCATTTTTTGTACTGGTAACAGCTATATACTTTTCACTTCTTAACATACTTTCTTTAAGTCCACAGTTTGAATATGTATTTAGCTCAGTAATTATGATGTTTCTTATATTGGCACCTATACTTACAATGCGTCTTTTAAGTGAAGAAACAAAGCAGAAAACAGACCAGTTACTTTTGACTTCTCCTGTAAGCGTAACAGGTATAGTTTTAGGTAAGTTTTTTGCAGCATCAGCAGTATTTTTAATTGCTCTTTTAATAACTGCAATATTCCCTATTATACTTTCTGTATATGGCACTATAGCCACAGCACAGATAATAGGCTCTTATGTTGGATTTTTCCTTTTAGGCAACTGCTTTATAGCTGTTGGTCTTTGGATTTCTTCAATGACAGATAACCAGATAGTATCAGCCGTAGCTACATTTGTGGCAGTATTTCTTTTACTTATGGTTGAAACAATAGTTTCTTCTGCATCAGGAAACCTTACTTTCTCACTTATGTTTGCTGTAGTAGTTGCGCTTTTAATAGCTCTTTATTTTTACAATAACACAAAAGATAAGGGCATATCTGCCTGCATATTTGTTGTAGAGGCTGCCATACTTGCAGTGCTTTATTTCAAAAAGCCAGGTGTGTTCTATGGCCTTGCAGGAAACTTTGCTTATATGTTTGCTGTTCTTACTAGATACAACAACTTTGCAATGGGTATTTTTGATATAGGCTCCGTTGTATACTTTATTTCTTTCATTTGCGTATTTTTGTATTTTACAGTACGTGTTATTGAAAAAAGAAGATGGGCTTAATATAACGGAGGTGCAGTAAAAATGAATTTATTTAAAAAAGAAGACAAAAAGGCTACAAAAAACAGCTCTCTTCTTAAATACGGCGGTTATGCTTCCGTTATGACAGCTGTTGTTATTGTGGCAGTAATAATTATAAATCTTGCTGTAAGCAGTCTTAACATACAGTTTGACCTTACAAAAAATAAACTTTATTCACTTTCAGAAGACACTATAACTCTTTTGAAAGACCTTGATGAAGATGTATCAATTACTTCTGTTTATGCAGAAGGCAGTGAAATTTCTGTTGTTACAGAAATACTTAAAAAATATGCTAATTACTCAAACCGTGTTACATATGAAAATGTAGACCCTTATACAA
>CALWHO010000184.1 GCA_944380405.1 uncultured Lachnospiraceae bacterium | reverse complement strand
CGTAAAATTTAAGGACTTCTGTAAGTGTTTCTCTTAAAGGGTAGTAGCCTTGGCTGTCCATGGCTTCAAATGCGTTGCCTTTTTCTTTATCAAGAAGTGTGTTAAAAGCCATTTTAAACTCGTCTGTGGGAAAAAGCCACTGAGGAAGTGTGGTGTCTGTAAAATTAATAGCTCCGTCTATAAGGCTGTTTTTTGAAAGCTGCACATTTTCGTTTATAATAGGCTCTGGTATGTTTTCAAGGGGTATTGGCGAAACATAAGTGCCGCTGCCTTCATGGGAATAAACAGCCTTTTTGCTTTCAAGGTATTTATAGGCAGAAACTATTGTTACATTATTTACGCCCAAAGAAATAGCAAGTTTTCGTATGGCAGGAAGGCGGCTATTAGGAGAAAGAACGCCGTCTTCTATAAGGTTTAGTATTTTATCGCCTATTTGTTTATAAATAGGTTCTGGAGAGGTTTTATCTATTTTAATTTCAAATATTTCGTCCATAGAGCCTCCAAAAAAATAATAATTGTAATAATACAATTATATCTGTTTTTGGCATTTTTAAAAAGCCATAAGTAAAAACTTTATTTTTCAAATTTTAGATATGGCTGAAGGGTTTGGGAAACAACCTGTCAGTAAGTTTGCTAAAGCAAACTCCAGCCACAAGTGGCTGTCCGCCCATCTTGGCGGTACTAAGTTTCCCAAGTGGAATCCGCAGACGGGATTTAATTTAAGTCGAGGAAAATCTAAGCACCCGACGAGTTAGGGCGGCGAAGCCGTTTTCCGAAGGAAAATGCCGACAAAGAGTTTCAAAGCATTTATGCTTCGGAATTTTGCCTGTGGCAAAATGCTTACGTTTCATTCAGAAACGTTTTGCACCCTTGTTCGTCGGGTTCTTTGAAGGAACTCGTCTATTTATTCTTATGTCTGACTCGTCAAAATCCTGATTTTGACGAAAGGGTGGCGATTTTTTTCGACACCCTTAAAGAAAAAATATTGTTTTTGTTGACATTGTCTTTGATATTAAATATAATTACACCGTTAGTATATTTAAAAATGCTTTGACAAAGAGAAGTAGCCATATACACCTATTTAAAGAGAAAAAACCCATGGCTGAGAGGTTTTTAGTAAGGAATATGAGTGAAGCAGCTTTTGAGCAGTTAAGGCGAAAAATATTATTAAAAGTAGCCTTAAACGTATTTCTGCGTTAAAGAAAAAGAGAGATGCCCTTATTTATTGGGCATAAATAGGGTGGTACCGCGAAAAGTCTTCGTCCTTATAGGTTAAGGATTAAGGCTTATTTTTTTTGAATTTTTTAGTTGATATTTATTACAGGAGGAATTTTTAAAATGAAACAGATGGGAGTAAACGAAATAAGAGAAGCTTTTCTTTCATTTTTTGAAAGCAAAGACCATTTAAGAATGCCAAGTGCATCACTTATACCACATAATGACAACAGCCTTCTTCTTATAAACTCAGGTATGGCACCTCTTAAGCCTTACTTTACAGGTCAGGAGATACCACCAAGAAAGAGAGTTACAACTTGTCAGAAATGTATAAGAACAGGCGATATTGAAAACGTAGGTAAAACAGCTCGTCACGGTACATTCTTTGAAATGCTTGGTGACTTCTCATTTGGTGATTACTTCAAAAACGAAATTATTCCATGGTCATGGGAATTTATAACAAAGGTTCTTGAAATACCAGAAGACAGACTCTATGTAACAGTTTATAAAGACGATGATGAAGCAGCTAAAATCTGGCATGAAGTTGTTGGTCTTCCTAAAGAAAAAATATTCTACATGGGCAAAGAAGATAACTTCTGGGAACACGGTACAGGTCCTTGTGGTCCATGTTCTGAAATTTATTACGACAGAGGCGAAGAATATGGCTGTGGACAGCCTGGCTGTACAGTAGGCTGCGACTGTGATAGATACATGGAATTCTGGAACCTTGTATTTACACAGTTCTACGCTGAAGAAGACGGCACATATTCAGACCTCGTTCAGAAAAACATCGATACAGGTATGGGTCTTGAAAGAATGGCTACAATTATGCAGGGCGTAGACTCAATATTTGACGTAGACACAATTAAGGCTCTTCGTGACGAAGTTTGCCGTATAGCAGGCGTTGAATACATGAAAGACCATAAGACAGACGTAAGCGTAAGAGTTATTACAGACCATATTCGTTCCGTAACATTTATGACAGCTGACGGTGTTCTTCCTTCAAACGAAGGCAGAGGCTATGTATTAAGAAGACTTTTAAGAAGAGCTGCTCGTCATGGTAAGCTCCTTGGCATAAACAAGGAATTCCTTGCCGACCTTTGCGAAGTTGTTATTGAAACAAGCGGTAAGGCATATCCAGAGCTTGTTGAAAAGAAAGAATACATCAAAAAAGTTCTTACAGTTGAAGAAAACAGCTTCTATAAAACAATCGATAAGGGTATGGAAATACTCAAAGGCGATATTGAAGAAATGAAAAAGACAGGCGTTAAAGTTCTTAACGGTGAAAAGACATTCCGTCTTTACGACACATACGGCTTCCCTGTTGACCTTACAAAAGAAATTCTTGAAGAAGAAGGCTTTACTCTTGACGAAGATGCTTTTGCAGAAGAAATGAAAGTTCAGAAAGAAAGAGCAAGAAGTGCAAGAGGCAAGAGCACATACATGGGTGCTGACGAAACAGTATATCATCAGCTTGATACTTCTCTTTCAACAGAATTTGTTGGATACACAGAAAACACTGTTGAAGATGCAGTTATTACAGCTCTTGTAGCTAATAACGCAGTTGCAGACAGTGCAAAAGTTGATGACGAAGTGGCAATATTTGTTGATAAAACACCTTTCTATGCAGAAATGGGTGGACAGGTAGGCGATAAAGGCGTAATTAAGACAGACATGGGTACTGTTGAAATTACAGACTGTATCAAAGTTGTAGGCGGTAAGATTGCTCATATTGGCGTTGTTACAGACGGCGAAATTAAAGTAGGCGAAAAGGCAGAAGCTTCTATTGATGTTAAAAACAGACTTTCTATTTCAAGAAACCACTCTGCTACACACCTTCTTCAGAAGGCGCTTAGAGAAGTTCTTGGTACACATGTTGAACAGGCAGGTTCTTATGTATCAGCTGACAGACTTCGTTTCGACTTTACACACTTCCAGGCAGTTACACCTGAAGAAATTAAGAAAGTTGAAGACATTGTAAACGAAAAAATACTTGAAGGCATTGATATTGTAGTTAAGGAAATGTCTATTGATGAAGCAAGAAAACTTGGCGCTATGGCTCTCTTCGGTGAAAAATACGGCGAAATAGTCAGAGTTGTAAACATGGGCGGATACAGCGTTGAGTTCTGTGGTGGTGTTCACCTTAAAAACACAGCACAGGCTGGCTCATTTAAGATTGTATCAGAAGGCGGCGTTGCTGCAGGAGTTAGAAGAATTGAAGCCCTTACAGGCGAAGGCGCTTTAAAATTCTATCAGCAGCAGGGTGAAGACCTTAAGAAAGTATGCTCAATAGTTAAAACAACTCCTGACAATATGATTAAGCATATTGAAGGCATTATGCAGCAGCAGAAAGAGCTTGCAAAAGAAATTGAAGCTCTTAAGGCTAAAATGGCAGGCTCTGCAGCAGAAGACATTATAAAGAACAGTAAAAACATAAACGGCATAAATGTAATTTGTGCATCTGTTGATGGTGCTGATGGAAACGCACTTAAAACAATGGGTGACGAGCTTAAAAATAAGCTTCAAAGTGCAGTTGTTGTTCTTGCAAGTGCTAAAGACGGCAAGGTAAGCCTTCTTGCTATGGCTACTGATGACGCTGTTAAGAAAGGTGCTCACAGCGGTAACATTATAAAGGCAGCTGCGGCAGTTTGCGGTGGCGGCGGCGGTGGTCGAGCTAACATGGCACAGGCTGGCGGTAAAGATGCTTCAAAAATAGCAGATGCCCTTGCAAAAGCAGAAGAAATAATTACAGAAAGCCTTAACGCCTGATTTTGAAAATATAAAAATAATCAAACTGTATCTAAACAAACATGTATGGTTTAACTAGAAAGTAGAGAATGTAGATTTAATATTTTTAATAACGCAGAAGGGTTTGGGAAACAAAGGGTTTCCCAAATCTAATCCGCAGTAAAGCACAGCAAAGAAGTGCTGACAGCGAAGCTGGTTTTGCGTAAGCAAAATGCTGATGGAATTCATTTCCGACGAGGAAAATCAGGAGTTTTAAGGCTTGTTAGCCTGTGGAACTCCTGATTTATACTTCTGCTTGACTCGTCAAAGCCTTGAATGTAATGAGGCTTTGACGAAAGGAAGTCGATTTTATCGACTTCCAGATTAAGGCGTACCTAAAATAAAAACAGGTACGCCTTAATTTTACATTTTAGGTATAGATTTAATGGAAAGGTGTGTTGTTTATGCAGATGGACGTACTTATATCTCAAATGGAGATGTTTGCGTCACTTATAGTAATAGGCTTTTTGGTTCAGAGAATAGGTCTTTTAAGCGATGAAAATATTACTAACTTTTCGGCAGTACTTTCAAAGTTTATTATTCCCTCTATGCTTGTTACAGTAATTGCAGGAGGCGGCACAAGAGGAGAGCTTTTAGGCTCTTGGAAGTTTCTTTTATGTGCAGCTGCAGCAGTTACTGTTTTTATAGCATTTTC
>CALWHO010000183.1 GCA_944380405.1 uncultured Lachnospiraceae bacterium | reverse complement strand
GGAGAACCCGACGAAAAAGGGTGAATGGTGTTTCATTATGAAACACCATTCGTTTTGCCATAGGCAAAATTCCGAAGCTAAAAAGCCTTGAAACTCCTTCGGCATTTTCCTTCGGAAAACGACTTTGTCGCCTTAGTTCGTCAGGTGCTTTGCTTTTCCTCGTCGGAAATGAATTCCGTCGGCATTTTGCTTACGCAAAACAGCTTTGCTGCCCTTGTTCGTCGGGTGCTTTCCTGCAGATTCCATTTAGGAAACTTAGTACCGCCAAGATGGGCGGACAGCCACTTGTGGCTGGAGTTTGCTTTAGCAAACTTACTGACAGATCGTTTCCCAAACCCTTCCGCTCTCTCAAAAGTTCAAAAAACTTTATCTACATTCTTTTTTATTGATCATTTAATATTTCTATTACCCCAGTATATAATCTTAACTGAGTTTAATATACAAATAAGAGCAACGCCTGTATCGGCAAATACTGCCAGCCACATATTTGAATAGATACCTGTAATACCAAGTATCATTACGGCAATTTTAACTGCCAGTGCAAATACTACGTTTTGCATAGCCACAGAAACTGTCTTTTTGGCAACAGCTATTGAAGCAGGTATGGCGTCCATATTTGAATTCATAAATACAACATCGGCTGCCTCTATGGCTGCGTCTGCTCCACTGCCCATGGCAGCACCAACATCTGCACCAGCAAGAACAGGTGCGTCATTTATGCCGTCACCAACAAACATTACACTGCCTGCTTTAGAACGTATTTTTTTAAGTATATCAAGCTTATCCTGTGGAAGAAGCATTGAATAAACTTCTTCTATGCCTGTTTCACTGGCTGTTTTTTCTGCACTTAATTTTGTATCACCAGTAAGCATTGCCGTTAATATGCCCTGCTTTTTAATGTTTGATATGGCATTTTTAGACTCTGCCTTTATAGTGTCTGAAATAGTAACATAGCCCATGTATTTGTCATCAACAGCAAGTAAAACCTCTGTTGATGAATTTTCTGACATATCTTCAGTATTAATATCAACGCCAAAGCTTTCCAAAAGCTTTTTATTTCCGCATAAAACATTTTTTCCGTCAATAACAGCCTTTATGCCTTTGCCTGATATTTCTTCTATTGAGTCAGCTTTTTTAATTTCAATATTTCTTTTATTTGCTTCTTCAACTATGCTTACGGCTATAGGATGGCTTGAAGCACTTTCACAGGCAGCAAGATAATAAAGCATTTCTTCCTTAGATAAGTCACCCTTGTTTTCAATGCTCTGAACAACAAAATTACCTTTTGTAATTGTACCTGTTTTATCCATTACAACAGCCTTAACATTTGCAAGAGCTTCAACTGAAAGACCACCCTTAAAAAGTATGCCTTTTTTTGAAGATGCACCTATTCCGCAGAAAAATGCCAAAGGTACGCTTAAAACAAGAGCACATGGACAGCTCATTACAAGGAAGCTAAGAGCTGTGTATATCCATTTATAATAATCCTGACCTGTTATAAAAGGTATTACAAATGCTGTTATAAGGGCAATAAATACAACTATAGGAGTATAAATCCTTGCAAATCTTGTTATAAAGCTATCTATTTTAGGCTTGTTAGCTGCTGCGTTTTCAACAGAATCAAGTATTCTTGAAACCATAGAGTCAGAAAGCACTTTCTGAACCTCTATTTTAATTAAACCTGATGTATTTACGCATCCTGAAATTACACTTGAGCCTTTCTCAACCTTTACAGGTACACTTTCACCTGTAACGGCTGATGTATCAATACGGCTTATGCCGTCTACAACTATGCCGTCAAGAGGTATTCTGTCACCAGGACGAACAACAACTATGTCGCCTACAGCCGCATCTTCTGCATCAACAACAAATGTTTCGCCGTTTTTTTCTATCTGAACAGTTTCCGGTCTAAGGTCAACAGCCTCCATAATCTGGCTTCGGCTTTTCTTAACTGCCACATGCTCAAAATACTCGCCTATTCTGAAAAAAAGCATAACTCCCACGGCTTCTGGGTATTCCTTAATGGCAAATGCACCAAGGGTAGCTATACTCATAAGGAAGTTTTCATCAAATATCTGACCCTTAAATATATTTTTAACTGCTCCAATAACTATTTCGCCACCTAAAACAATATAAGCAGCTACAAGTATAACTATTAAAGGCAGTGGAAAAGCTTCAACGCCTGAAACTTCGTGGAATATTTCAACGCCCACAAAAAGCACAGCACCAATTATAATTGCTATTAAATCTTTTTTGCTGTCATCGTCTTCTTCCTGGATAGAAGCCTTCTTTTTTGAAGTCTTTTCAACAAATGTTACTTCGTCTTCAATCTGTCTGCAAAGTGATGTTATTTTAGGCATTAATTCATCGGCATTTTCTGCTGTAAGCCTAAGCTCTTTTGTGGCAAATGTAATTACAGCATTTTCAACCTCTGACATGGCTCTTATTTTTTCTTCCATTTTGGCAGCACAGTTTGCACAGTCAAGATTTTCTATTGTGTAAACTTTAGTTGGAATACTGCTATTTTCAGAAATATCTGTATTCCTTATAGCTTCAGTATCATGGCTACAGCAGCAGCTATGGTCATGGCTGTGGCTGTGGTCATGGTTATGATGGTTATGATGGTTATGTTCATGTTCATGGCTATGACCTCCACAGCATGCTTTACATTCATTTAGTCTATCTTCCATAAATCAGCACCTCTTTTATTTATGAATAATCGTTCATATGTTCATGTTTATAGTAATACATTTATATTTTCATGTCAATATTATTTTCATATTTTACATAAACAAATTTTACGTCACTTTTTGTTGCATTTTTGTACTTTTAAATTTAAAATAATCTTATTGTATAAATATTAATAATGTTTATTTGGGGAGGTTTAAAATGGCTTACTTTAATATTCAGTATGAAACAATGAAAAATTTCAGCCTTGCTGTTTTTGAGAAAATGGGCTTTACAGCAGACGAAAGTAAAATAATAACTGATGTTCTCCTTACAAGCGATATGTACGGTATAGAATCACATGGTGTTCAGAGAATGGTGCTTTACTACAAATCAATTAAAAATGGCAGAATACACATGGACTCAAAATGGGAAGTTGTTCATGAAACACCTTTAAGTGCAGTTATTGATAACCACTTTGGAATGGGTCAGCTTGTAGGATACTATGCTATGAATAAAGCAATAGAAAAAGCAAAAAATTCAGGCTTTGGCTTTGTTACAGTCAGAAATTCAAACCACTACGGTATAGCAGGTTTTTACGCTAAAATGGCATCAAACGAAGGCCTTATAGGTATGTCAACAACAAACAGCGAAGCTATAATGGTTCCTACATTTGGCAAAATGGCTATGCTTGGCAGTAACCCAATAGCGTTTGCAATGCCTGCAGAGCCTTATGACTTTTTCTTTGACGCTTCAACAACTGTTGTAACAAGAGGTAAAGTTGAAGTTTACAACAAAAAAGGTGAACCTCTTCCAGAAGGCTGGACTATTAATGCAGAAGGTAAGCCAAGCACAGATGCAGCAGACATACTTACAAACATAAACCAGAAAAAAGGCGGCGGTATACTTCCTCTTGGTGGCAGTGAAGAAATGACAGGCAGCCACAAGGGCTATGGCTATGGTATGATTGCAGAAATATTTGCATCTATACTTTCTCTTGGTCTTACATCAAATCATACTCATATAGGAAGCAAAAGCGGTACATGCCACAGCTTTATTGCTATAAATCCAAATCTTTTTGGTGACCCTGAAGCAATCAAAGCTCATTTTTCAACATTCCTTGAAGAACTTAGAAATTCACCAAAGGCTGACGGCAAAGAAAGAATTTATACTCATGGCGAAAAAGAAGTTGAAGCTTACGAAAAACGCCTTAAAGAAGGTATTCCTGTAAATGACAAAACTCTCGGAGAAATGAAAGCTATCTGCGAAGAATATAATATTGATATGGAAAGCTATCTTGGCAAAATTGATTTTTAATTTTGTATAAATAAAAACCCATTTTCTAATGAAAATGGGTTTTTTTGTTTTTAGTTTTCTAAACTTTTTTCGGCAGCTGCTATTATTTTTTCTAAAACATGATCCATATCTTCCCTTGTTATTTCTGGTGTATTTTTATATTCATGTTCATCTAAAAATTTAGCAATAACATCAAGGTCGCCATATGAAATATAATTAAAGGCTTCTTCATTATTTATTTCAGAAAGTGCCTGACCTAATATACACCATCTGTCATCACCGCCAGAAAGACCATCAAAATAATATCCATAAAAAGATGTCATTTCAAACTTGGCTATGCTTTCAGAAAGCTCAGGTGTATACTGGAGTTTCCTTAATAAATATGATATGTTGTCCTTTGCCCATGTAAACTCTGTTTCAATACAATTATCCATGTTTTCCATGGCTGTATTAAGCTTAACTTCTTTTCTTACAGTCAAAAAGTTTACAGCTATAAGAACTATAACTATAATGGTTAATGCATTTTTTCTTTTGTTCATTTAACCACCTTATCTCTAATTATGATGGATATCTTGTTGTTGCACTATATCCTTCACTTTCAAGGCTTGACTTTGTTATTACTCTGCCCCAATGAATAGAGCTGTTGTAGTTACCTTCAACAACCTTTACACTGTCACCAAGGTTTTCCAAAACAACAACTGAATGATAATCACCTATACGGATAATATCTCCAGCTCTTAAATCTTCAAAACTTTCAACTGCCCTTGAAGGAAGAGAACTAATTTTTTGGTTTGACACATCTGACGCAAACGCCGCACAGCCGCCGTTTCCCTTATATGTATTATCGTTTGTCCATGTCATGTCTTTAGGTT
>CALWHO010000182.1 GCA_944380405.1 uncultured Lachnospiraceae bacterium | reverse complement strand
TGAGTAAACAACATTCTCGGAATATTTTGTGCCTATTTTTTTAGGTATCAAAACACCCAAAAACATCAATACAGCTGACACAACAAATGCAATAATTATAATTGAAATAACATATATTGATGTGCTTTTTTCTGAAGATATAAAATTAATTAAGCTATCAAGAAAAGCCACCTGACTTGTTATGCCTGCTCCTATACAGCTAAATATAATTACAAACTGCATAGAAGATATATGATGATCTATTTTTTCAGAAAATTTATATAATGCAGAGGCTCTTGTATCTCCGTCTTCTGCTGCAAATTTAATTTTATTTAAATTAAGCTCCAAAAGAGATGTTTCAACTGCCATGCACCATGCATAAACTGCTATAAAAATTATAAGCAGCACAATTATACCGTCCACTTCAAAAATCCTCCCAAATATTCACTGGAAAAAATTCTACTTTAAATTAACAAAAAACGCACAGTTTAAGTGCGCTTTTTGATTTGTATAAAAAATTAGTATAATGGATATTTTTTTGTAATCTTTTTAACTATAGCTTTAGCTTCTTCTTTATTAGCTTCAAAGTCCTTAAGTGTCATTGCAATGATTTCTGCAACTTCAACCATATCGTCTTCTTTAAATCCTCTTGATGTAATAGCAGGAGTACCTAAACGAAGACCGCTTGTAATAAATGGGCTCTGTGGGTCATTTGGAATTGTGTTTTTGTTGCAAGTTACACCAACTTCATCAAGAAGTTTTTCTGCTTCCTTACCTGTAAGATTAAGGCTTCTTAAGTCAACAAGCATAAGATGGTTATCTGTACCGCCTGAAACAATGTTGATGCCTCTATCAATGAGTGCTTTTGCAAGTGTAGAAGCATTTTTAACAACCTGACCTATGTATTCTTTGTATGCAGGCTGAAGAGCTTCTTTAAAGCATACTGCCTTTGCAGCAATAATATGCATAAGAGGACCACCCTGTGTACCTGGGAATACAGCTTTATCAATAGCCTTTGCAAGTTCTTCTTTACACATAATCATACCGCCTCTTGGGCCTCTTAATGTTTTATGTGTAGTTGTTGTAACAACATCTGCATATGGTACTGGTGATGGATGGTAACCTGCTGCAACAAGGCCTGCAATATGAGCAATGTCAACCATCATATAAGCACCTACTGACTTAGCGATTTTGCTTATTCTTTCAAAATCAATAGTTCTTGCATATGCACTGGCACCAGCTACAATAAGTTTTGGCTTAGCTTCTTTTGCAATTCTTTCAAATTCATCATAATCTATAAAGCCGTTATCATCAACGCCATAAGGAACAACGTGGAAATAGCTGCCTGAAATATTAACAGGTGAACCATGTGAAAGATGTCCGCCATGGTTAAGGTTCATACCAAGAATTGTATCGCCTGGTTTAAGAAGTGCAAAGTAAACAGCTGTGTTTGCAGATGCACCTGAGTGTGGCTGAACGTTTACGTGGTCACAGCCAAATAATTTTTTAGCTCTTTCTATAGCAAGATTTTCAACAATGTCAACTTTTTCACAACCGCCATAGTAACGTTTGCCTGGATAACCTTCTGCATATTTGTTTGTAAGAGGTGTACCCATTGCCTCCATAACAGCAGGTGAAACAAAGTTTTCAGAAGCTATAAGCTCAATGTTTGCTCTCTGTCTGCCAAGTTCTGCTTTAATGGCTTCTGCAACTTCCATGTCTTCGCTGGCTATTGTTTTAAATTCAAAATCCATTGTAAATTCCCCCTAATGAAGTCTATTTGTAAAAGTTATTTAAAATAGTAACAACTCCCACAAAAAGCATAATAAAATTTATTAGAAATGCAATTAAAATAACAGGTTCCAATATATAGCTAAATGGGTTTGAATGAGAACTTCCTGAAATTCTTTCCAAAGCCTGTATTATCTTAAGACCATATATTTCCAAAGAAAATAAAAATATACTGCATAAAGTTAATACATATCCATGTATTTTCTTCAAATGTATCACCCTTTATTTTAACTTTCAACACTAACAAGAAAAATTATATCAATTTAACTTTGATAATTCAATATCAAATTAAAATTATATAATCGTTCCACCACATAATACATACTTTCCATCATATACAACAAGAGCCTGTCCAGGTGTTGCAGCCCTTTGTGGCTCATCAAAAACGCATTTTAAAATACCGTTTTCGTATGATACTGTGCAGTCTGAAGCTTTATGAGCATAACGTATTTTAGCTTTTGCACGTATAGGCTCTGTAATTTCAGAAACAGCTACAAAGCTCACATTATTGGCACAAACCTCTTTTTTGAAAAGGTCTTCGTTGCTACCAAGCACAACAGCATTTTTGTCAGGAAGTATTCTGTTTACATAAACAGGCTTACCAAAAGCAATACCAAGGCCTTTTCTTTGTCCAACGGTATAATTAATAATGCCTTTATGCTTGCCTAAAACATTTCCTTCCATATCAATAAAGTTTCCTGCTTTACCTTTGTAGCCAAAATTACGCTCTATATATCCAACGTAGTCATCATCAGGAATAAAGCATATCTCCATGCTGTCTGGCTTATTTGCTACATTTAAGCCTATTTTTTCAGCTATGGCACGAATCTGGTCTTTTGTATATTTACCGCAAGGCATAATTGTGTGAGAAAGCTGTTCCTGAGTAAGGTTATAAAGAACATAAGTCTGATCTTTTGAAGCTGCCTCACTCATAACCATGCAGTATCTGCCTGTAACAGGGTGTTTTTCTATAGACGCATAATGTCCCGTTGCCACATAATCAGCTCCAAGAGACTTTGCCCTTCCTAAAAGAGCCTCCCATTTAATTAAACGATTGCATACAACACAAGGATTAGGAGTTCTGCCGTTTTTATATTCTTCAGCGAAATA
>CALWHO010000181.1 GCA_944380405.1 uncultured Lachnospiraceae bacterium | reverse complement strand
GGTCTTCATCAGGCTATTGAAGCCAAGGAACATGTAAAGGTAAACAAGGAAAGCAAAACACTTGCTACAATTACATTCCAGAACTTCTTTAACAAATACGACAAAAAATCAGGTATGACAGGTACTGCTCAGACAGAAGAAAGCGAATTTAGAAATATCTACAACCTTGACGTTGTTGTTATTCCTACAAACCTTCCTGTTCAGAGAAAAGACCTTAATGACGTTGTATATAAAACAGAAAAAGCTAAATTCCGTGCAGTTTGTAATGCAGTTGAAGAGGCTTATGAAAAAGGTCAGCCTGTACTTGTTGGTACAGTAAACATTGACAAATCAGAAGAACTTAGTGCTATGCTTAAAAGAAGAGGCATACCTCATCAGGTTCTTAATGCCAAGTATCACGAAAAAGAAGCTGAAATAGTTGCTCTTGCAGGTCAGTATAAGGCAGTTACTATTGCTACTAACATGGCAGGTCGTGGTACAGACATTAAACTTGGCGAAGGCGTTAAAGAACTTGGCGGTCTTAAGATTATAGGTACAGAAAGACATGAGTCGAGACGTATCGATAACCAGCTTAGAGGTCGTTCAGGTCGTCAGGGTGACCCTGGTGAATCACGTTTCTACATCTCACTTGAAGATGACCTTATGCGTCTTTTCGGCAGTGAAAAAACAATGAAGATTGTTGACTCCCTTGGTCTTGAAGAAGATGAGCCTATTGAACACACAATGCTCAGCAAGGCTATTGAAAATGCCCAGAAGAAAGTAGAAGGCAATAACTTTGCCGTTCGTAAACACCTTCTTGAGTATGACCAGGTAATGAACGAGCAAAGAGAAATTATTTACGGCGAAAGAAGAAGAGTTCTTTTCGGCGAAAACCTTAGAGACAGCGTTATATCTATGATTGGTGCTGTTGTTGAACAGACAGCCAATGAAACACTTGGCGAGTCAGAATTTGCTGAAGAATGGGATATGGTAAGATTTAACGAGGCTATAAACCAGATAATGCCATTTGGCAGAATTGCAGTAAGCAAAGACGACTTAAAAGAAATGAAAAAGGACATATTTATACAGAGAGTTTCTCAGGCTGGTGAAAAGCTTTATGAGCTTAAAGAGCAGCAGATAGCTCAGGCACTTCCTGTAGCAGAAGGCGAAGAGCCTAAGATGAGAGAAATTGAACGTGTAATAATGCTTAAAGTTATTGACTCAAGATGGATGGATCATATTGATGATATGGATCAAATGAGACAGGGTATCGGTCTTCATGCTTATGCCCAGAGAGACCCTCTTATTGAGTACAAATACGCAAGTTATGACATGTTTAACGAACTTAGCTACAACATACAGAAAGAAACTGTAAGAGGTCTTTTCCATGTAAGAATAGTTAAACAGGAAGAGCCAAAGAGAGAAGAAGTAGCTCAGCCTATGTTTACAAATAAAGACGACTCATTAGCAAAGGCTCCTAAAAAAAGAGCTGAACAGAAGGTTGGAAGAAACGATCCTTGTCCATGCGGAAGCGGATTAAAATACAAAAACTGCTGCGGAAGAAATGAATAAAAACCGTTAAAAGACAGCCTGTGATAAAATAGTTATTGCAGGCTGTAATTTAAATATATATAATTATTTATTGTCACTATATGAAAAAAATTAGTTTTTTAAGGAGTTGATAATTTATGTTCGAGCTTGAACAGATAGCTCAGGAGCTTAGCTCTTATGACGAAAAATTAGAGGAAATGGGGGCTTTACTTTGACGTCGCTCAATGCCGTGACAAGATAAGTGAGCTTGAAGAAATAGCAGCCGATCCAGATTTCTGGAACGATATGGAAAAGAGTAAAAAAATACTCCAGCAGACAGCTGCTCTTAAATCAAAGGTACAGGGCTATGATGACCTTGTAGCAAAATACGAAGAAATTAACACAATTATAGAAATGGGCAGAGAAGAAGCAGACGAAGAACTTCTTGAAGAAGCCAAGACATTAAAAACTGAATTCCTTCAGGAATATGACGAGCTTAAAGTTTCAACACTTCTTGATGGAGAATATGACAAGGAAAATGCCATTGTTACACTTCATGCAGGTGAAGGCGGTACAGAGGCTTGTGACTGGGTAAGCATGCTTTTTAGAATGTACACAAGATGGGCAGAAAAAAGAGGCTTCTCTGTTGAAACTCTCGACTACCTTGAAGGCGATGAAGCTGGTATAAAATCTGTTACATTCCAGGTTTCAGGTATGAATGCTTATGGTTATCTTAAAAGCGAAAAAGGCGTTCACCGTCTTGTAAGAGTTTCACCTTTCGACTCTTCAGGAAGAAGACATACATCATTTGCTTCTGCTGACGTAATGCCTGAAATTGATGACGATATAGAAATACAGGTAAACCCTGATGACATTCGTGTTGATACATACCGTGCCAGCGGTGCCGGCGGTCAGCACGTTAACAAAACATCTTCAGCTATTCGTATCACACACTTCCCAACAGGTATTGTTGTTCAGTGTCAGAACGAAAGAAGCCAGCACAGCAACAAAGACATGGCTATGAAAATGCTTAAATCAAAGCTTCTTGAGCTTAAGATTGAAGAACAGATGGCTAAGCTTGCTGAAATCAGAGGCGATGTTAAGATTAATGCTTGGGGCAGCCAGATACGAAGCTATGTATTTATGCCTTATACAATGGTTAAAGACGTTAGAACAGGTGAAGAAACAGGTAATATTCAGTCAGTTATGGACGGTAACATAGACAGCTTTATTAATGCTTACTTAAGCTGGATACATGGATAATACAGGAGATAAGGGTAATGAAACAGTTAAACATTACTGAAATGGAAGAAAATCAAAGACTTGATAAATTCCTTTTCAAGTATTTTAATACTGCCCCAAAGTCTTTCGTTTACAAAATGCTTAGAAAAAAGCGTATTAAGTACAACGGCAAAAAGGCAGAAGGCAGCGAATTAATTAAAAAGGGCGATACTTTGCAGATGTACCTTGCAGAGGAAACAATGGATAGCTTTATGGAGGAAAAAGCTGTGCCAAAGGCTGAAAGGCATTTTGGTATAGTTTATGAAGATGATAATATACTCATTGTTTCAAAGCCTGCTGGGCTTTTGGTACATCCTGAAAAAAGCGATGATAAAAATACCCTTATCGACCAGATTTTGTACTATCTTTATGAAAAAGGGCAGTACGTGCCATCAAAGGATAGTTCCTTTACCCCTGCCGTATGCAATAGGCTTGACAGAAACACAGGCGGTATAGTTATAGCTGGTAAAAACATAAAGGCTGTTCAGGCAGTCAACAAGGCTATAGCCGAAAGAAAAGTGAAGAAATACTATATTACAATGGTAAGAGGCACTTTTGAAGAGGAAAAGGAGCTTTACGGATATCATATTAAAGACGAGTTTACAAACAAAGTTAAGGTGCTTAAAAAAGAAACACCTGGTGCCAAAAAAATATTTACAAAGGTTCTGCCTTTATGCGTAAAGGACAACTACTCACTTCTTGAAATAGACCTTATAACAGGTAAGTCACATCAGATTAGAGCACACCTTAAGTCAATGGACTATCCTGTAATAGGCGACAGAAAATACGGTGAGGAAAGAATAAACAGAAGGTTTAAAGACAAATACGGTCTTAATAACCAGTATCTTTTTGCTTACAAGGTTGTATGGCAGGAGAAAGAAGGCCCTTTAGGCTATCTTTACGGCAAGGAATTTAAGGCGGATTTGCCTGATTATTTAGAAAATATTAAACGAGATTATTTTGGCGCTTAAAAGACAAGGATGTGGAATAATGAAAGCTATAATTTTGGTTGCTGGATATGCAACAAGACTGTATCCTCTTACTTTAGACAGACCTAAAGCACTTTTGCCTATTAAGGGAAAAGCCATTGCAGGGTATATAATTGATGAAATAGACAAAATTGATGCTGTAGACGAAATTTATATGGTTTCTAACCATAAGTTTGCACAGCAATTTGAAGATTGGGCAAAGGACTACAAATGCTCTAAAGCTATAAAGGTTATTGATGACGGCACAACAACAGAAGAAACAAGAAGAGGTGCTATTGGCGATATTTTATACACAATAGATGAGATGAATATTGATGATGAAATATTTGTTGTGGCAGGAGATAACTTCTTTACATATTCTCTTGAGGAATATTATAAGTTCTACAAAGAAAAAGACTGTGACTGTGTTTGTGTAAAGCCATTTTTCGACGAAGAGCTTCTTAAGTCATTTGGTATAGCTCTTTTGGAAGATGACGGCAAGGTTATAGAAATAGAGGAAAAACCTGAAAATCCAAAAAGCAACATGGTTGTATATGCTGCATACATGTACAAAAAGGACACTATTCCTATGTTTAAGGAATATATTGAAGAGGGCAATAAGCCAGATGCACCTGGATATTTTGCTCAGTGGCTTTGCAGCAAAAAGGACGTATATGCATTTAAGTTTAACGAAGAATGTTATGACATAGGCACACCAAAGAGCTACAAAGAAGTTTGCGAGCTTTTTGGAGGAGAATAATAAAAAAGGTTTCGGAAAATTAATTCCGAAACCTTTTTTTATGCTGCAAAGTTAAACACAATACCAACTACGGCAGAAAGTGCTATAAATGCTACAGGGTGTACTTTATTAAATTTCTTTTGAAGAACATAAAGCACAATTACAAGTATTATTGCTTTAAAAGAGAATATATCCAAAGCATTATTTGTCCGAGCATATTTATCAAGGTTAAGCATTGAAACTTTCATAACGCTTATGCCTGCTGCTGCTATAAGTGCTATTGAAGCAGGTCTAAGTCCATAAAATGCATTTTCAACGTATTTATTGCCCATGAATATATTAAGTATTCTGGCTATTATGTATATAACAATTATGGCTGGCGTTATAAGACCAAGTGTAGCAACTATACCGCCTATTATGCCTGCTGTTGTGTAGCCTGCGTATGTTGCCATGTTTATGCCTATGGCGCCTGGTGTAGACTCTGATATAGCTATCATATTAACTATATCTGCATGAGAAAACCACATTGTTCTATCAGAAATATCGTAAAGGAAAGGCAGTGTTGCAAGACCTCCTCCTATGGAAAAAAGACCTATTTTTGCAAATTCAATATAAAGCTGAAGAAGTATCATTTTTCTTTACCTCCTACTGACTTAATAAGAAGTCCTGCTACAGCAGAAAGTATAACAAGTATTGCAGGAGATACATCTATTGGCAGTACAGATATTGCTGCCACGGCAATAAATATAAGAAGTGTTTTTTTGTCTACTATGGAAGATTTCCAAAGTCTTAAAACAGCGTTTATAATAAGCACGCACACACATGCTCTTACACCTGCAAATGCATTTTTTACTATTTCGTATTCGGCAAAGTTTGTAAGAAATGCCGCAATAACGGTTATTATAACAATTGGAATTGAAACAAAGCCAACTGTTGCCACAATGCCGCCTATAAGACCTTTTCGTTTATTGCCTATAAATGTGGACACGTTAACGGCTATTATGCCGGGAGTACACTGACCTATGGCGAAGTAATCTGTAAGCTCGCTGTCTGTAACCCAGCCTCTTTTTTCAACAAATTCTCTTGTAAGCAGTGGCAGCATGGCATAGCCTCCGCCAAATGTTACACTGCCTATTTTGGCAAATGTTATAAAAAGATAAATAAGCTCTTTCAATTTAAATCCCTCCTAAAAAACAATTTATATTATAATTAACGGTTATTTTTTTAGCAAATTAAATTTTGTTATATGGTTTAAAAATACATTGATATTTTATTATGGTAACTTGTTGAAATAAGTCTTTTTTTTGTCTATACTTATTTAAACGAATGTTTGCGGAGGCATAAGCAATATGACTTTTTTGAAGAAATACGGCAGCGAAATTTTGGAGGCTGTTTTAATATTTTTGGCACTTTTTATATTTTTTTATCCTGCACAGGTTGAAGGAAATTCAATGGAAGACACATTATCACATGGAGATATTATAATGATGAGCAGGGCTATGGCTTTTGCTGGCATATATGACAAAGGTGACATAGTTGTGTTTGAATATGAAGACGGGAAAAAAGAAATAAATGTTATAAAAAGAATAGCTGCAGTTGAGGGTGATAAAGTTGAGGCTGAAAATGGCTTACTATATATAAATGGTGAAGAGCAAGAGGGCTATTTATGCAAAAATGATTTTTCATTTACTATAGATGAGGGCTATGTTTTTGTCCTTGGTGATAACCCAGACGAAAGCACAGACAGCCGAGAATTTGGCGAAATTTTAAAAGAAGACATTAAAGCAAGGGCTATAATTAAGTTATGGCCAGTTACAGAAATAAAAAGTATTTTTTAAGGTTATAATAATTTGTATATAAGCAATTATTTTTTTCTATAAATTTGTGCATTATATATCCATACATTTACAAGGGATTGCTTGAATATTAGTAAATTATGGAGTATAATATGAACGTAAAAATATTTCTTATTGAAAAGTAAAAGAGTATTTTTATTTATATTGGGAATTTTAAAACTATAATTGAAGTTTTGGTTTATATTAGAGGAGGTAAATTTACTATGCTTAACAAAAAAAGCGTTGATGACCTTAATGTAAAGGGTAAAAAAGTTCTTGTAAGATGTGACTTTAACGTGCCCCTTAAAGATGGCGTAATTACAGACGAAAACAGAATAACAGCTGCTCTTCCTACAATTAAAAAGCTTATTAATGACGGAGGAAAGGTTATACTTTGCTCACACATGGGTAAGCCAAAGGGCGAAGTTAAAAAAGAACTTTCTCTTGCACCAGTTGCTGCAAGACTTTCAGAGCTTTTAGGCAAAGAAGTTGTATTTGCAGCAGATGACACAGTTGTTGGCGAAAACGCAAAGGCTGCTGTAGAAAAAATGAATGACGGCGATGTTATTCTTCTTGAAAACACACGTTTCAGAAAAGAAGAAACAAAGAACGAAGAAAACTTCAGCAAAGAGCTTGCTTCTCTTGCAGATGTATATGTTGATGATGCTTTTGGCTCAAGCCACAGAGCTCACTGCTCAACAGAAGGTGTTACAAAGTTTGTAAAAGAATCAGCTGTTGGCTATCTTATGGAAAAAGAAATCGAATACCTTGGTAATGCAGTTAATAACCCTGTAAGACCATTTGCTGCTATACTTGGCGGTGCTAAGGTAAAGGACAAAATTAATGTTATAAATAACCTTCTTGAAAAGGTTGACATACTTATAATTGGTGGTGGTATGGCTTATACATTCCTTAAAGCTAAGGGATATGAAATAGGTCTTTCACTTCTTGATGAAGAAAGCATTGACTTTGCTAAAGACATGATGAAAAAAGCAGATGAAAAGAATGTTAAATTCCTTCTTCCTGTTGACGTTGTTATAGCTCAGGAATTTAAAAATGACGCTGAAAGCAAGATTGTTAAAGCAAGCGAAATACCAGCAGATTGGGAAGGTCTTGATATTGGACCTGAAACAAGAAAGCTTTTTGCAGATACTCTTAAAGATGCAAAAACAGTTGTATGGAACGGACCTATGGGCGTATTTGAAATGCCTAACTTTGCAAAAGGTACAATAGCCGTTGCTCAGGCTCTTGCAAACATTGATGCAACAACAATTATTGGTGGCGGTGACTCAGCGGCAGCTGTAAACCAGCTTGGATTTGGCGACAAAATGAGCCATATTTCAACAGGCGGCGGCGCTTCACTTGAGTTCCTTGAAGGCAAAGAACTTCCTGGTGTTGCGGCAGTAGACGATAAATAAAATCAGTTAATTTAAGCCTTGTACTAAATTTTGGTGCAGGGCTTAAGAACGGTATATGGATATAATTTTTAATTTGGAGGAATTTTAAAATGAGAAAGAAAATAGTTGCAGGTAACTGGAAAATGAACAAGACTCCTAAGGAAGCTATGGAGCTTGTAGCAATGCTTAAAGACAAGGTAGATACAGACAATGTTGATGTTGTTTTCTGTGTTCCTGCAATAAATATACTTCCTGTTGTTGATGCACTTAAAGGCACAAATATTGCAGTAGGCGCTCAGAACGTATATTTTGAAGAAAGCGGTGCTTACACAGGCGAAATTTCACCAGCTATGCTTGAAGAAGCAGGGGTTAAATACGTTGTTGTAGGTCACAGCGAAAGAAGAGAATATTTTGCTGAAACAGATGAAACAGTAAACAAAAAGGTAAAGAAAATACTTGAGCATAACATGACACCTATTATGTGCTGTGGTGAAACTCTTGAACAGAGAGAGCTTGGTATTGAAATAGAATTTATACGTACACAGGTTAAATGCGGTCTTGCAGGCTTAAGTGCAGAAGAAGCCCAAAAGGTAGTTATAGCTTATGAACCAATTTGGGCTATAGGTACAGGCAAAACAGCTACAAGCCAGCAGGCAGAAGAAATTTGTGCAGCCATAAGACAGGTTATTAAAGAGCTTTACGGCGACAAGACAGCAGAAGTTATCAGAATACAGTATGGCGGAAGTGTAAATGGCAAAAACGCAGCTGAGCTTTTCGCTATGGAAAACATTGACGGCGGTCTTGTTGGCGGTGCAAGCCTTAAAGAAGAATTTGCTCAGATTGTTAATTATTAATTTAGGGTGATTAAAATATGAAAACTACAGTATTAATGATACTTGACGGATATGGCATGAACCAGAATAAAGAAGGTAATGCTATTTCTCAGGCTAAAACACCTAACATGGATATGCTTATGGAAAAATATCCATGTGTAAAGGGTTATGCCAGCGGTCTTGATGTTGGTCTTCCTGAAGGTCAGATGGGTAACTCAGAAGTTGGACATCTTAACATAGGCGCAGGAAGAGTTGTATATCAGGAGCTTACAAGAATTACAAAAAGCATTAAAGACGGTGACTTTTTTGAAAACGAAAGTTTCTTAAAGGCTGTTGAAAACTGCAAAAATATGGGCAGCAGTCTTCATATATACGGTCTTCTTTCAGACGGTGGTGTTCACAGCCACAACAGCCATCTTTATGCACTTTTGAAACTTGCAAAAATCTATGGACTTGAAAAGGTATATGTTCATGCATTCCTTGACGGCAGAGATACTGCTCCTACAAGTGGAAAAGGCTATATTGAAGCCCTTGAGGAGCAGATGAGGGAAATAGGCACAGGCAAAATTGCTTCTGTAATGGGCAGATACTATGCCATGGACAGAGATAACCGTTGGGACAGAGTTGAAAAGGCTTATAATGCCATTGCCATGGGCAAAGGCGATAAGTTTACTTCAGCTGTTGACTGTATTGAAAAAAGCTACGAAAATGGCGTTACAGATGAGTTTGTAGTGCCTTCCGTAATTACAGACGAAAGCGGCAAGCCTTTAGCTGTTGCTGAAAAAGAGGACTCCATTATATTCTTTAATTTCAGACCTGACAGAGCAAGAGAAATTACTCGTTGCTTCTGTGATGTTGATTTTAAAGGCTTTGAAAGAGAAAAGGTTCTTACAGGCATTACTTATGTATGCTTTACAGAATACGACAAAACTATTGAAAATAAAATTGTGGCATTTAAGCCACAGTCACTTAAAAATACCCTTGGTGAATATATAGCATCAAAGGGCTTAAAACAGCTTAGACTTGCTGAAACTGAAAAATACGCTCACGTTACATTTTTCTTTAACGGCGGTGTTGAAGCGCCTAACAAAAACGAGGACAGAATACTTATTCCGTCACCAAAGGTTGCCACATACGACCTTAAGCCGGAAATGAGTGCTTACGAAGTTACAGATGCCCTTGTTGAAAACATACTTGCTGAAAAATACGACCTTATTGTTGTAAACTATGCAAACAGCGACATGGTAGGTCACACAGGCGTATTTGAAGCTGCTGAAAGGGCTGTTGAAGCAGTTGATGAGTGCGTAGGCAGAGCATACGAAGCACTTATGAAGGTAAACGGCAGAATGTTTATATGTGCTGAACAAAAAAAAAAAAAAAAAATGGTTGACCCTGAAACAGGTGAAGCCTTTACTGCTCATACAACAAACCCTGTGCCATTTATACTTGTAAATTACACAGATGGTATTGGTCTTAGAGAAGGCGGTAAGCTTGCCGATATAGCACCTACACTTCTTGAAATGATGGATATTCCTGTTCCTGAAGAAATGACAGGCACATCACTTCTTGTAAGTAAATAAAAAATAAAGTAAAATAAAATCAGGTTTTATTAAAACAGATGTTTTATTAAGATATATAAATATACAGGAGGAATTTAATGATGAAAAGCTACATTGAAATTCTTGACGTTTATGCAAGAGAGGTACTTGACTCAAGAGGCAATCCTACAGTTGAGGTTGAAGTAACAGTTGACGGAGGCATTATGGGCAGAGCTGCTGTTCCATCAGGTGCATCAACAGGTGCTTTTGAGGCTGTTGAACTTCGTGACGGCGGTGACAGATATATGGGCAGCGGTGTTGAAACTGCTGTTGAAAACGTAAACGGCATTATTGCTGACGAAATTATTGGTATGAATGCCCTTGACCAGGTTGCAGTTGACAAGGCTATGATAGCTCTTGACGGCACACCAAACAAGGCTAAACTTGGTGCAAACGCTATTCTTGGTGTTTCTATGGCTGTAGCAAAGGCTGCTGCTAATGCCCTTGATATGCCTTTATATCAGTATCTTGGCGGATTTAACGCAAAAACAATGCCTGTTCCTATGATGAACATTATGAACGGCGGTAAACATGCAGATAACACAGTAGACCTTCAGGAATTTATGATTATGCCTGTTGGTGCTGAAAGCTTCAAAGAAGCTCTTAGAATGTGTGCTGAAATTTATCACAACCTTAAGAAGGTTCTTAAAGGCAAAGGTCTTTCAACAGCTGTAGGCGATGAAGGCGGTTTTGCTCCTGACCTTGCAACTCCAGACGAAGTAATCGACCTTATTAAAGAAGCTGTTGACAAAGCAGGCTACAAATGGGGCGAAGATATCAAGATTGCTCTTGACCCAGCTTCAACAGAACTTTACGACGAAAAAGACGGCAAATATCACTTCCCAGGTGAAAGCCAGATGGCAGGCAAAGAAATCGTTAGAACAAGCGCTGAAATGGTTGAAATGTGGAAAGCTCTTTGCGAAAAATACCCAATCATTTCTATTGAAGACGGTCTTGCAGAAGAAGACTGGGAAGGCTGGCAGCTTCTTACTAAAGAGCTTGGCGACAAAGTTCAGCTTGTTGGTGATGACCTTTTCGTTACAAACACAGCTCGTCTTCAGAAAGGTATCGACCTTAAAGCAGGCAATGCTATACTTATAAAAGTAAACCAGATTGGTACTCTTACAGAAACATTTGACGCTATTCACCTTGCTAACAAACACAACATGACAGCTATCGTAAGCCACCGTTCAGGTGAAACAGAAGACGCTACAATAGCAGACATAGTTGTAGCTGTAAATGCTGGTCAGATTAAGACAGGTGCTCCTTGCAGAAGCGACAGAGTTGCTAAATACAATCAGCTTTTAAGAATTGAAGAAGAACTTGATGATGTAGCAATTTATCCTGGTATCAAGGCTTGGTTTAACCTTGGCAAATAATTAAAAGTATTAAAAAATGGCATAAAGGCTTACGTCTTTATGCCATTTTATTTATATAAGTATTTTTTCAATATCTTTGCCTTTTGCAAGCATATCAACCATTTTATCAAGGCAGCGTATTTTACGCATAAGTGGGTCTTCTATTTCTTCTATACGGCAGCCACATATAGTGCCTTTTATGTTTTCCCAGTTGGGATTAAATTGAGGGGCTTCATTAAAAAATGTTTCGTAGTCCACATCTTTTTTTAGCTGGTTTTCAAGAGAAGTATCATCATAGCCTGTTAAATTAAATATAATTTTGTTTACTTCATATTTTGTTCGGTTCTTTTTTTCTGCTTTTGCAACAAGAAGAGGGGATATTTTTGAAAGCTTCATTGAATAGACTTTTTTGTTTTCCATTTTAATTCCTCATTTCTCAGATATATTAAGTGTATCGTTTTCTATAAATGCAAAATATATATTTCCATTATTTTCAATATTAAAGCCGTTATTTTCGGCAGTTACAGAGTTTATTAAAACTTCTGGTTTGGAATAAACTGTATATATTTTGCCTGTATTTCTGTCAAATATATCAAGAAGAAGTTTGTCGCCTTCGTTAAGATATTCATTTTCAGGGGTATTTTCTCTGTAAAGCAAAGCTATATATCTACTGCCGGAATTAATATACCGCCAGACAGATAATCCATTGTCAGTATATATTTTTTCAACATCATAAGGAGTATAATACTGCCAGTCCTCTTTTGTTGTGTCCTCACTTATTTCAGAATATGGCGGAGAAGATGAGCTTTTTTCAATTTTAAATTCCAAAACATACCCTGAAATATCTTTATAAGAAGACATATCTTCATTATTTTTGCCTATGCTTATATTTGAGCCAGTAACCCTGTAAAGACCTTCTGAAAGGGACTTTTTTAGGTGTGAAAGGGGTATTATAACCTCATTTTTGTCATATTCGTAAAGGGTATAGCCCTCATCTGTAAAGCCGTAGTTTTCCTTTGTTTCAAGGCTTTCCCATTTACCATCAGTATATTTTTCAAAGCTCCACCCATTTCCATAGAGAATAATATTGTCTGATTTATTTTCTAAGTATACTTTTAAATTTTTTACATCTTTTGGGTAGTTATCAAATTCCAAGTAAGCTGTTATGCCATCTGAAATATTGTACGAACTTTTAGCGTCAGAAAGAGAGGATTCATTTACATCGTTATTTTGGCATGAGCATAAAGAAACAGAGCATAAAAATACCAACAAAATAATAAGTGTTTTTTTCATTTATATCACTCCTTTTTAAAGTGATTTTGACCACTCCATTTTATATGAATATTCATTTACGGCTGTATCAATAAATTTTTCTGTTATTATAAAGCCCTCTCTTTTATAAAATAAAACTGCTATTTTATTTTTTTCATAGACATCAAGTGTAAGGCGTGGATATATGGCTTTTACATGGTCTAAGAGAGCTTTTCCAAAGCCTTTTGATTGGTAATTACTCTTTACAAATAACCCTGCTATATACCCATCTAAAACGCCTATAAAGGCAGCTATGCTATTATTATATTGTAATAAATATACGTCAGATTTTGGTATAAGTTCCTTTACCATATTAAATTTACTTTCCCAGTAAGTTTTGGGTATAAAGCTATGGGCGTTTATATTTGTATTAAGCCATATTGCCATTACAGTATCTAAATTTGATTTTTGTAACTTTTCTATATTAATCATTTCATCACCTATAAAAAAAGCAGAATACAACTAAGTTTGTATTCTGCATTTAGAGTTTTAAGCAAGTTTTGTGGCAATAGTATAAATAAGTGCTCCATGAAGCAAAAGTGAAACAATGAATATTATATAAAACTGTACTTTTTTAGTTTTATGATGAAAAACATTCATTGCTATAAGTCCGCCAATGGCACCGCCTAAAAGCGACATTATAAAAAGGTTAGCTTCTGGTATGCGGCGTTTATTTTTAATGGCAAGACGCTTATCTATGCCCATGGCAGCAAATAGTATTATATTTATTGCCAGATAATATATAAGTAATATAGGCACCTTTTATTTCACCACATTTCTCCAGTCAAGGTCACCTCTATCAAGAGCCAAAAGAAGTATTTCGGCTGTAGCAAGGTTACTTGCAAGAGGAATATTATGAAGGTCGCAAAGGCGAAGTATGCTATTGATATTAGGCTCATAATTTTTTGGTGCAACAGGGTCACGAAGGAAAATAACAAGGTCAATATCGTTATTTGCTACCTGACTGCCAAGCTGCTGTTCACCGCCAAGGTGGCCTGCAAGATATTTATGAACGGAAAGGTTAGCGGCTTCTTCAACAAGACGACCTGTTGTTCCAGTTGCATATAATGTATGTTTAGTTAAAATATGTCTGTATGCAATGCAGAGATTTTCCATTAATTTCTTTTTATTATCATGTGCTATTAACGCTATATTCACTTATCTATACCCCCTCAAACAGTGATCTTGACCTTTTCAGGTCTATATTTAATATTACGCCTATTGATGCCATATTTGTCCACATAGAGCTTCCGCCATAGCTTACAAAAGGAAGCGACATACCTGTATTTGGCAGTATTCCTGTTGCAACGCCTGTATTTACAAATACCTGAAAAGCAAGCATTCCTGCTATACCGGCAGCTACAAGACGGTAGAAGTTATTTGGGCTGTTTAATGAAACAAGCATACATCTTAGTATTACAAAAAACTGTAACACCAAAACACCTATACAGCCTATAAAGCCAAACTCTTCTCCTATAACAGAGAATATAAAGTCATTTTGTGGCTCTGGAAGATAGCTAAGCTGATTTAATGTGCCTTCATATATTCCTTTACCCATAACCTGTCCTGATCCAATGGCATTTATGGACTTCATTGTCTGATAATAGGCATCAGAACCCTCAACAGGATTTACAAATGACAGAAGTCTTGAAATCTGGTGAGGCTGAAATATTTTGTCAACAATAATAGGATTCTCATTTTGTACATCCCAAAGTATGAATACAACTATTGGAAGAGCCACAACAAGAACTCGTATTATATACTTGGAGTCAATACCAGCAACAAAAAATTCCACAACAAGCACAGCCAGAAGCACAAGGCTTGCAGAAAGGGAAGGCTGTCTTTGTATTAGAAATACAGGGATTAATACAAAAATTCCTATTGCTGCCAATATACTTATATTATTTATCCTATCACGATTTTTGTCAATTAGTTTTGACAGGCATATAATCATTATAATTTTTGTAAACTCTGACGGCTGTATACCTATAGGACCAAAGTATATCCATCTTGTAGCACCGTTTACATTTCTACCGAATAGAAGTACGGCTACAAGCAAAAGTATATTAAAGGCATAAAGTGGCAGATAATACTGTGATATATGCTCCAAGTTAAGCTGTGAAACAAATACCATTATCCCAAGCCCTACTGCAAACCACACCATTTGTGAATAGTAGTTTGATGTACTTTCCCCAAGGTTTATATGTGTTGCAGAGCCTATACATACTATGCCAAATATTGAAAGTATACATACGGCAACTATAAGATACCAGTCAAAGTAGCGCAAAGAACGTTTTATATTCATTGAAAATTCTTCCTTATATAAAAAGTATCTCCTTTATTTATCAAGTTTAATCAAAGTTTAAAAAAACAGGTTCCAATAGAAAAAAGGAACCTGTTTATAATCAATTGCCGCCTGAATTTCTACGCATACTCTTGATAGGTATGTTTGCGTAAAGAACAGGTACAGTACCTGAATTATCTTCAGATTTTGTTTCTGTGATGTTGATGTCAAGTTCGTCTTCGTCGATTTCCATATAGTTGGAAATAACTTTTATAATATCACCTTTAAGCATTTCCAGCACTTGTGTTGAGCAATTAGTACGATCGTGCACAAGAACAAGCTTAAGTCTGTCTTTTGCCACAGAGCCAGATGCAGGCTCTTTCTTTTTAAAGAAACCTAAAAAATCAAAAAGATCCATTTTATTCAACTCCTTCGATTATCAGCGGTGAAAAAGTTTTTTAAGCTTGTCTATAAATGTTTCTTCGTTCTTAAGCTCCATAAGAGGAACATCTTCACCAAGTATACGTCTTGTTATGTTTCTGTATGCCTGGCCAGCTTTTGATGTTTCAACTGTTACGGCTGGTTCACCTTTATTTGTCTGAATAACAATTGCTTCATCATCTGGAACAACGCCTATAATGTCAACAGCAAGTATTTCTGTTACGTCATCTATAGACATCATTTCGCCTTTTTCAACCATGTCTATTCTAAGACGGTTAAGTATAAGACTTGGGTTATTAAGCTCATTTGCTTCAAGAAGACCGATAATTCTGTCGGCATCTCTTACTGCTGAAACCTCTGGTGTTGTAACAACAAGGGCACGGTCTGCACCTGCAATAGCGTTTTTAAAGCCTTGTTCTATACCAGCAGGGCAGTCGATTATTATGTAGTCAAATTCTTCTTCTTTAAGGTTTTCGCAAAGTTTTTGCATCTGCTCTGGAGAAACAGCATCTTTATCTCTTGTCTGAGCTGCTGGAAGAAGGTAAAGACCTGAATATCTTTTATCCTTTATAAGTGCCTGCTTAAGCTTGCAGTTGCCTTCAACAACGTCTACAAGGTCATATACTATTCTGTTTTCAAGACCCATAACTACGTCAAGATTTCTAAGTCCGATATCTGCATCTACGAGGGCAACTTTCTTGCCGGACATTGCAAGACCGCAGCCTATATTAGCAGTTGTTGTTGTTTTACCAACACCGCCTTTGCCGCTTGTTATAACTATTACTTCACTCATGTGTTATAATCCTCCCACTAATGAAAATAAAAGTAAAAAAACTTTATTGTCAGTTTATTGCTATACAAATATATATTAGCAAAAATATTACTATTTTGCACCATTTTTTTTTAGCAAATACTAAAAAAATTCGACAAAAAGTACAATTAAAATTCTGAAACGTAAATTCTGCCGTCTTCTATGTAAGCATATTCAGGGAAAATTTCGCCTTTAAGAACTTCTTCTGGAAAACGAGTTATAATATCCCCAATTCTAAGCTGAACTGGCTTCATGTTTAAGGCAAAAACAAAAGCGTCTCTGTCACCGAGGCAGCCAGCATGTACAGTGCCTTTTATTGCACCAAGTACAAGTATATTGCCTCTTGCTTTAATCTGTGCCCCTGGGTTTACATCCCCAAGAAGCACAACACTTCCGTCATATTCCAAAGATGTACCGTTTCTTAAATTGCCTTTATGAAAAAGAGTTACATTTTCGTCCATTGAAAATACATTTTCTATTTCTTCACGGATTTCCTCTTTTTTTGAAGTGTCTTCTTTTGCAGCCTCATCAGCAGCTTCAACTATTTCCCCAACAGGAACTCCAGACTCTGCAACGCCTACTTCTATTTCAAAGTCGCCTTCGTCTTTTAATGATTTTTTTTCCTGATTATCATTTTCAAAAGTAATCATCAATAATACCTCCATTATTTTTAATATGCAAGCACATTATCCATATAATTGTTTTCAGCCTCATAGTTAAGGCCCATATATTCTGCAATAATATCTTTTGCCACAAGAGCAGCAGGTGAGTAGCTGCTTTCTCCAAATGGAATCATAATGGCAATTGAAAGTTGCGGATCTTCATAAGGTGCATAACCCACAAACCATGTATGTGAGCTACGGTTTAAGTTTTCCTGTGCTGTACCGCTTTTTGCAGCTACATCAATAGGAAAATCTGTAAACTTTGTTCTAAGAGTACCTTTTACGCCCTGTGTAACGGCAAGCATACCAGAATGCACTGCTTCAAGGTTTTCTGGTGATACTTCTACCTGATATTCTACATTAGGTGTTTTTTGTTCTACTATTGTACCATCTGATGTTTCAACCTTATCTATAAGGTGCATTGTATATCTTGTACCACCGTTAGCAAGTGTTGCAATATATTTAGCCATATGCACAGGTGCGTAGTTATTAACTGACTGACCTATGGCAGCACGTATTGTATCGCCATCTGTCCATCTTGTCTGGCTTGATGTAGCGTCTGGGTTCTGGCGTTTTGTTATTTCTTCTTTATATTCAGGAGTAGCTATATTAGGTGATGTTTCGCCTATTTCTATACCTGTGTAGTCGCCAAGACCAAAGGCTTCTGCATATTCAGCAATAGCGGCTATACCTTCTGCTGTGGTACCGTTTTCGCTGTTGCCCATACGGTATGATGTTTCATAGAAGAAGTAGTTACATGATACTTCAAGGGCTTTTGAAACATTAATAAAGCCATGGCTTGCACTGCCGCCTGTTACTGTCCAGCATCTGGCATAAGGTGTACCTGCTTTTGTAAATGTTCCTGTATCCTGAATAAGTGTTGAAGGTGTAATCGCACCTGTTTCAAGACCTGCAATTGCTGTTATCATTTTAAATGTTGAACCAGGAGCCTTTTTCTGTGACAAAGGTCTGTTTACAAGAGGTGTTGTAGGGTCTTGTAATATCTTTGAGTAATACTCTGAATCAAATGTATTTACAAATTTATTGTTGTCGTATGAAGGGTATGTTACAAGGGCAAGAACTTCGCCAGTGTTTACATTTGTTACAACAACGGAGCCTGTACATGGGTCCAGTTGAGTTTCAGAAGGACGAAGGTCCTTTGAACGAAGTTTTTCTATTATTACAGAAAGAGGAGAGAGTGTGCCGTTTTCTATTGAGGCTTTATACTCTGCATCTGCCGTAATTATGCCTTGCTCTATAAGAAGAAGTGTAAGGTTACGGTAAGAAAGAGTATTATTTTCTATTGCCGTAATTACAATATTTTTTGCCTGCTCAACATGTTCTTCGTTATTATAGTCAAATGCTGGTATTTCAGCAAGTATCATAGAGCGTATTGTAGAAGAAACAGGTTCTGTTGAATTATATATGCCTTTCATAGAAACTGTATTTCCGTTTACCATTGATACAAAAAGCTCTTTAAGTGATATAGGCATATCTGAAGACCTTGAAGATGTAAGTTTATAAATAAGTGTTTCTGCAAGGTGTGTTTCAAGGCTGTCAAATGCTACTTTTTGAAGTTTTGAGTCAAGAGTAAGGAATACGTTGTCACCTGAAACAGGTTCTTTTGTTTCAAGTGTGCTTATTCTTCGACCTGATGCGTCAACTTCTACAACCATTTCGCCATCAACACCGTTAAGCTGAAGCTCATAAAGGCTTTCAACACCGCTTTTACCTATTATTTCGTCTGTTGAGTAGCCATAATCTTTATATTCTTCGTATTCGGCATCGGATATTTTGCCTATATATCCAAGTATGTGTGAAAAATACTCTCCCATATTATAATATCTTAAAGATTCTGTGTCGATATATACCCCTGGGAACATATCACTTCTTTCTTCAATAGCTGCAACTGTTTTTGTGTTTATATTAAGTGCTATTGTTATAGGCTGATATTTTTTATATCGCTTAAGATAAAGAGAGTATCTTATAGAGAGCATTTTGCGTTTTGTGCTGTCGCTTAAGCACTGAGGAACATCAAAAAAGTCCACAAGATATTCTATTGTTTCATCAGCAGAGTAGTTAAGCTCTTCATCTTCCATAGAAACTTCTTTTTTCCATGAGTTTTCTTTTGTGGCGTTACCGTCAAAAAGGAACTCATAAGGCTGTGTTTGTGAAATAGGCAGTTCATCTGATATTGTTTCGCCGTTTTCATCAAGAAGCTGTATAAGTGAAAGTATAAGAAGATTTTTTTCATCTGTACTTATGCCAAGAGACATTATTTTTCTTTTAACATCTTCTGAAAGGCTTTCATCTATTTGGAATTTTTCCAAAAGATAATCATATACCTCATCTGCTGTCATTTTTAAATTTCTGCCGCTAAGACCTATTGATTCTTTCCAAAGCTGTTCTTCCTCTTCGGTAGTAAATGTAAATGACCGAGGAGTAGTATTTGTTATTGGAAGAGTATCTTTTACTGCATTTTCTGTACCTTCGTATTTAAGCACTGCGTCAGAGAGCTGTGAATTTTTATTTGAAAGAGATATTTTAATGCTGTCGTCAAACTTTACGGAAAAAGCCACCTGATTTGTGGCTAATGGTCTTCCGTATCTGTCATAAATTACGCCTCTGGAAGCGGGTATTGAAAGTGTCTGCATAATACTGGCTGTTGATTTTTGCAGATAGCTTTCGCCATTTATTACCTGCAAATAAAAAAGCCTAAGGGAGATTATGAGAAACATTACCAATATGCCTCCCAGCATAACAAACAGTCTGTTTTTGGCTAATTCCAGCATACGATTTAATAAATTCCTCATTTTTCCTCCAAAGTCATTTATTTAATGCTGAAAAGTTTACGTTTATGTTTTTCTTTGTTTTCAATATAGTCATTTACAGAAAAGAGTATTCTGTAGATTATAAATGTGCATAAAGCCGTATAAACAGCCTCTGGCACTATAATTGTTATTACAAAATAAAAATAGTGGAGGTTTCCTTTAAAAAGAAAACCTATTACATATACTGCAGTTTCATATATTACGGCTGACGCCATGCTTATAATTACAGGAGTTGCATAGTTTTCACGAAAGAAACCGTGGTTAAATTTACCTGCAAAAAAGCCTGTCACTGTACCCAAAAGGGCGTATGTGCAAAGTGTATCACCGAAAAATATGTCCTGCAAAAGTCCTGCAAAAAAGCCCACAAGACAGCCTTCAAAGCTGCCTCTTAAAAGTGAGAATGATATTATTATTATAAGGGCTGTGTTTGGAACTATGCCTCTTATAGCAAATGCAGGAAGCACAGAAGTTTGGAAAATAAGATTTATTACAAGTATTAAAAATATAATTAAAACTCTTCTCACTTAATTTCCACCTCTTCTTTTTTGTCCATAACAACAAGAAGTGTTGAAAGATGCTTAAAGTCTACCTCCGGTTCTATAATGGCGTATTTTGTAAGTCCGTTGTTATCTGTAACAACTTCCTTAACATAGCCTATTGTAATTCCGGCAGGGTAAATTTCGCTTAAGTTTGATGTAACTATTTCGTCACCTTTCATTATTTCGCTTTCAGCGTCTATATATTCCATTTTGCAAAGACCGTCATCCATAAGTGAGTAGTCGCCCTTTACAACGCCTAAGTCACCTGTTCTAAGGCTCATGGCAGAAACTGAGCTACGGCTGTCAAGTATTGACTGGCATTTTGAGTAGTTATAGCCTGTTTCTGTTATTTTGCCAACAAGACCACCTGATGAAATAAGTACCATTTCAGAGTCAAGAGAGTCTTTTGTGCCTTTATTAATTACAAATGTATAGTACCAGTTGCTTGGGTCTTTAGCTATGATATCAGCGCCTGTTGTTTCATATTCAGCGTATTTTTGTGAGATTTCAAGAAGCTCTGAAAGACGCTTATTTTCTTCTTCATAAAGAGAAAGGCGTTTATTTTCCGTTTCCAAAAGCTCAACCTGAGCACGAAGCTCTTCGTTTTCTGCTGCAAGTGAGTTTTCGCCTTTTATATTGCCTATTTTTTCGCTGAACCATCCGCCAACAGTTGTTGTAATGCTTTGAACAGGTGTGATCACAAGGCCAAGGGCATTATCAATAATTGTTGCGTTTGTCTTTTTGCCCACAGATATAACAGCTGTTATTGCAAGAATAACAGCCACTATGGTAAATATCTGTTTTTTGTAATCATTAAAAAAGTTCAATTTATAACGCTCCTTGTGATTACATTCTTAATTTTCTTGGTGAAAGAAGAACTGTTTTAAGTGTTTCTATATGTTCAAGAACCATACCTGTACCTAATGCAACGCAGTTAAGAGGCTCGTTTGCTATATTTACAGGCATGCCTGTTTCCTGTGTTATAAGCTTATCAAGACCTGAAAGAAGGGCACCGCCGCCTGTAAGAGTTATGCCGTATTCCATAATGTCGGCAGCAAGTTCTGGTGGTGTTGATTCAAGAGTCTGTTTAATGCTGTCGATAATAGCTGATATAGGTTCTGCAATAGCCTCAAGTATTTCTGTTGATGTAATAGTAATTGTTTTTGGAAGACCGCTTATAAGGTCACGGCCTCTTATATCAAGAGATTCTTCTGTTTCTTTTGGGTATGCACAGCCAATTGAAATTTTGATTTCTTCTGCTGTACGGTCACCAATAGCAAGGTTATATTCTTTTTTTACATAGCCAACTATGTAAGAATCTATTTCATCACCTGCAACACGAAGAGAAGTGCTTGTAACTATACCGCCAAGGGATATAACAGCAACTTCGCTTGTACCGCCGCCGATATCTACTACCATGCTGCCTGCTGGTTCTTCTACAGGAAGACCTGCACCAATAGATGCTGCCATAGGTTCTTCTATAAGGTATGCATCGTTACTTTTTGCACCTGCTGCAATTGTAGCTTCCATAACAGCACGTTTTTCAACTTCTGTAACGCCAGAAGGAACACACACAACAACTCTTGGCTTTGGACCAAAAAGTGAACGTGTATAAGCCTTACCTATGAAGTATTTAAGCATAGCCTGTGTTATATCAAAGTCTGCAATAACGCCATCTTTCATAGGACGTATAGCAACAATATTTCCAGGTGTACGACCAATCATTTCTTTTGCTTCGTTGCCTACTGCAAGAACTTCTTTTGTAAGTGTGTTAACAGCCACAACAGAAGGCTCATTAACAACTATTCCTTTACCTTTTAAATACACAAGGGTATTTGCTGTACCTAAGTCGATACCCATATCTCTTGAAAACATACTATATAACCTCCGAAAATTAAATTAAATAAACTATAAAAAACTGTTTTTTTATTGGAAAAACAGTTTAGATGTATAAATTAAAAAAACATACTTTAATATATGCCTAAAAATCCATATTAAATATAATACAACAGTTTATACAGTTTTTCAATTAATAAAATGTTAATATTAAGCTGAAAAAAGTATTGAAATTCAAGCTCTTTAAGTATTATTGACCAATAAAAACATTAAATTTCATTAATTTGCTGAAAATAGAGTTTATTACAGCTTTAATTTTTTTACAAGTATTTTTTGACTTATAAAATCATATTTATAAAAGACAGATTATATGGGGGATATATATGAAAGGTGTCAGAAAAATAATTTCGGAAGTAATTGAAATACCGTCAGAAACTGTGGGCAGCTGTCCCCTGATTACAATTGCCGGAAAAGATAAAATTATAATTGAAAACTCAAAAGGCATAGCAAAATACGAAAGCGATATTTTAAGGGTTAATACTTCAATAGGCATTGCAGAAGTAACAGGAAAAAATATTGTTCTTAAAACAATGGGCCCAGAATGCATAATTGCAGAAGGCATTATAGAAAGTTTTAGATTTATATAGCTTTTAAGGAGCAGAATATGTTTTGGTGGTTGTGGAATTATTTAAAGGGATATGTTATTATTAAAGTGTCTGGTTTTTCTGTGGAAAGGTTTATAAATCTTTCTGCTTTAAAGGGATATATAATTTGGGACATTAAAAGCTTTGGCAGAGACCGTATGATGAAAGCTAGTTACAAAGATATTGAAAATATTTTTGAAACAGCTAAAAAATGCGGATGTAGTGTTGAAGTTATGGAAAGCTATGGCTTGCCTTTTAAAGCTAAAAAAGCAGGCAAAAAGAGAGTTTTTTCTGTTGGAGTTATTATTTTTGCACTTGCCATATTTATACTTACAAGGTTTGTATGGATTGTGGAAGTGGAAGGCAACAAAAGCGTAACAGACAGTGAAATACTTGAATTTTGCAAAGAAAACGGCGTATATCCGGGAAGTATTATTAATAGAGCCGATTTTAGAAAGCTGGGTCAGGACATTATAATTGAGTTTGACTCAGTAAACTGGGCAGCTGTAAACATAAAAGGCACAAAGGTTATAGTTTCTGTTTCGGAAAAACTGCCGCAAATGGATATTATAGAGCCTGGTGACTATGCTTCGGACATAATAGCAAAAAAAGACGGCATTATAGAAAGCATTATGACCGAAAAAGGTACGGCTGTTGTTAAAGCAGGAGATGTTGTTGAAAAAGGTGACGTTCTTATAGAAGGTCAGGTGATATTAAAAGACGGCGAAGTTGAGACAGGCAGAAAATACGAAAAAGCCCAGGGTACTGTAATGGCAAAGACTGCTGTTGAGTTTGAAACAAGGGTCAATAAAAACAAAGCAGAAAACGTGCTTACAGGCGAAACAGGCAAGTATTACAAAGTTACTTTAGGCGAAGCTGTTTTGACTCTTTTTAAGCCTGATGAAAATAAGCTTTATAACGAAACAACAGCAAGGGTTATAAGTCCTTCTATTGGGGATTTTAAAATACCTTTTGATATAGAAATTATAAATACATCTTTTTATGAGGAAAAAGAAAAAAGCCTTACATCTGAAGAGGCTCTTAATGAATGTTATAGCATTATAGAAAGCAAAAAAGAAGAGCTTTTAAACTCAAATGCTTTTATAACAGACCAGAAAGACGAGATTTATGAAACTGATGATGAGGTAATAATACATACATACATATCCCTTATAGAAAATATTGGGGAAGAAGTGACAACAAATAACATACGAGGTGACATGGTTACAGATGGAACAAAAGGAGATATTAATAGCCGTTGAAAGCGGAAAAATAGCAGCAATATTTGGTCAGTATGACAGCAACATAAAGAAAATAGAAAAGGAATTTAACGTCCGTATTGTAAACAGGGACGAAGGCATAAAGATTGTTGGAAAAGGCACTGACATAGAAAAGGCAGCTCAGGTTTTGATGCATCTTAAAACAGCGGCAGAAAAAAACGAGGAAATAACAGAGCAGTCTTTAATATACACAATTGATGCAGTTAAAGAAAAAAGCGAATATGAAGAGGGAATTGACAAACTTCATGATGATTTAATTTGTCTGACTGTTAATGGCAAACCTCTCAAACCAAAAACTGTTGGTCAGAAAGCATACACTGACATGATTAAAAACAACACCATTGTTTTTGGTATAGGTCCGGCAGGTACAGGAAAGACATACCTTGCTATGGCTATGGCAATTACTGCATTTAAAAACAACGAAGTAAACAGAATTATACTTACAAGACCTGCCATAGAAGCAGGTGAAAAGCTGGGCTTTCTTCCTGGTGACCTTCAGCAGAAGGTTGACCCATATTTAAGACCTCTTTATGACGCACTTTATGAAATTATGGGTGCTGACCAGTTTATGAAAAACATGGAAAAAGGTCTTATAGAGGTGGCACCTTTGGCATACATGAGAGGTCGTACACTTGATAATGCATTTATTGTACTTGACGAAGCCCAAAACACAACTCCTGAACAGATGAAAATGTTCCTTACAAGAATTGGCTACGGTTCTAAGGCTGTAATAACAGGTGACATAACACAGATAGACCTGGGAGAAGGCAAAAGAAGCGGTCTTACAGATGCCGTAAACATAGTTAAAAACATAGAGGGCATAGGCATTATGAATCTTACAAACAAAGACGTTGTGCGTCACCCTCTTGTACAGAAAATTATAAATGCCTACGAAAAGGCAGATGCAAAAAAACAGGCAAGACGAGAAAAGATAGAAGAAAAGGCATCAAGAAGCGTATTTAGAAGAAGATAGTAAAAATCTGCCATACAAATGGGATGTGATATTACAAATGAGTAAAAATAAAAAAGATAGTACCAAAAAGAAAAAAAGATTTGGAAACATATTTATGTTTGTTTTGTCATGTGTTATTACAATTTGTTTTCTTTTGACAAACAGCGTTGTATTTAGCACAGACCCTATAAAGGTTGGATCTGTTTCGCCTAAAAGATATGTGGCAGAAAGAACTGTTGAAAATACTGTTGCTACAGAAAAATTAAGGAAGGAAGCAGCGGCAACTGTTGGACCTCTTTATGAGCATGATGATAAAGTAGACCAGGAAGCTATTGCTACCATAGGAAAGTATTTTGACGAAGTAAACAACGAACTTGAAATAATAAATAGGCTTTATGACATAAACTCTGATGATTTCAGTGACTACAAGCCATCTACTTCTTTAAGCCTTCCTGTAGTTGTAAGCACAGACCAGTACAGGGCATATAACGAGCTTACATCAGAAGGAAAAGAAATATTTGAGCAGGATGTTAAAAATGCTGCCGCTGCTGCTTTTGAGCAGGGCATAACAGAAGACACCCTTGATAAGTCTTATGAAATATCAGATGGATTTATAGATACTCTTTCTTGGGATACAGGTCTTAAAAATATGGCTAAAGCCGTATCAAGGGCTGCTATTGAGCCTAACCTTATATTGGATAAAGAGGCTATAGAGGCTGCAAGACAGAAGAAAATGGCAGAAGTTCAGCCTGTAATGATACTTAAGGACCAGAAAATAGTTGATGAAGGCGAAATAATTACAAAAGAGGCTTATGATATATTAAGTGCTCTTGGATACACAGATTCAAAGGTTACAGGAAACATAATACTTTTCTGCACAAATGTTGTTATTATACTTCTTACATTTGGAGCATTTTATCTTTACATTAATTCTATGCAAAAGAAAATGTTTGAAAGCGGAAATGTATTTGTAATTCTTTTTGCAATTTATATTTTTGAGGCACTGGGTCTTGCTCTTACTGCCAACATGGAAAGTTTTGCCCTTGTGCCTGTAAGCCTTTTTGCAATGCTTTCAACGGTGCTTATTAAGCCAAAGACTGCCATAACACTTAATCTTTTTGTGTCTATAATAGGCACTGTAATATTCAGAGGCAGTGTTGACTTTCTTATATACGCTCTTTTGTCAGGCACATTTGCTGTTGTGCTTGTTCAATATACTCAAAGAAGAGCCCTTATATTCCCTGTGTCATTAGCAGTTGGAGCAGTTAACATTGTTTCATACATGGCATCACAGGTATTTTTGGCAAAGAGCCTTACTTGGAGTGTATTTTATCAAAGTCTTCTTGCAGGTGTAATGGGCGTTGTACTTGTTATAATAACTGTTGGAAGCTTACCTATTTGGGAAAACATGTTTGGAGTTAACTCAAAATACAGACTTGCAGAGCTTACAAACCCTAATAATGAGCTTATGCGAAGGCTTATGATTGAAACTCCTGGAACATATCATCACAGCCTTATTGTTGCAAACCTTGCAGAAACTGCGGCTTATGACATATACGCCAACGAGTCTTTGGCAAGAGCAGGTGCATATTACCACGACATAGGAAAACTTGTTAAGCCGTTATATTTCAGTGAAAACCAGATAGATAAAAACGCCCATGACGATCTTGATCCTTACATAAGTGCAAAAATGATTATAGACCATGTTTCAAATGGTCTTGAACTGGCTGAAAAGCACAGACTGCCTAAAGCCATAAAAGATATTATAGCAGAGCATCACGGCACAACTCTTGTTAAGTATTTTTACATGAAAAGCACAAAAGAAAAGCCTTGCGAAACAACAAAGGAAGAGGATTTCCGTTATCCAGGACCTATACCTCAGACTAAGGAGTCGGCTATTGTTATGCTGGCAGATACTGTTGAGGCAGCTGTAAGAAGCACAATGTCAGCAGGTAAGACAATAGAAGATGTTGAAAAGCTCATCGATGTTCTTGTTCAGGACAAGCTTGATGATGGTCAGCTTAACGATTGCAGGCTTGACCTTAAAGAAATAGCCATTATTAAAAAGGCATTTTTGAAAATGTTTAAGGGCATGTATCACGAAAGAGTTGCTTATCCAAAGGCAGAAGAAATTAAAAAAGCACAGCAGGCGGAAAAAGCAAGGGAGGCAGAGCATAAAAATGACAGTGCTAATTGACAACAGAACTGATGAAGATATAAATCCAAAAATAATGGAGATTATAAATTCTGTGGCTGAAGAAAGCCTTAGATATGAAGATTTTGATTTAAACTGCGAAGTAAGTGTATCATTTGTTACAAATGATGAGATACACACCATAAACAAGCATTTTAGAAATATAGATAGGGAAACAGATGTTTTAAGCTTTCCACAGCTCACATTTGAAGAAAACGAAGAAATAAGCCGAAACGAAGAGGGTGAAATAATACTTGGGGATATTATTATTTCAGTAGAAAAGGCTTTGGAGCAGAGCAAAGAGTATGGTCATAGTTTTGAAAGAGAAATGGCTTTTCTTACAGCTCACAGTATGCTTCATCTTATGGGTTATGACCACATGACACCTGAAGAAGAAAAGGACATGTTTAAAAGACAAAAAGACATACTTGAAAATCTTGGAATAAGCAGGTAAGTTTTTTTAAAAAAGGAGGCAGAGGTTATGACAAACGAAGAGCTTATAGCTATTGCAAAAAAAGCTATGGAAAATTCTTATGCCCCTTATTCAAATTTTAATGTGGGAGCAGCTATTTGTTTAAGTGATGGCAGCGTATACACAGGCTGCAACATAGAAAACAGCTCATACCCTGTTACAATATGCGCTGAAAGAACGGCTCTTTTTAAGGCTGTAAGCGAAGGCAGGCGTGATTTTGAGAAAATAGCCATAGTTTCATCATCAGGTGAAGCCACATATCCATGCGGTATGTGCAGACAGGCTTTATTTGAATTTATGGCAGACAAGAAAGTTGTTCTTGAAGACGACAACGGAAAAATATTTGAAGTGGATATAAAAGACCTTATACCTCACGGATTTAAGCTTTAAGGTGATGATGGAATATGAAAACATGGGAAATACTTGAAGGTGCCTGTTTATCATGCAAAAAATGCCCTCTTTGGGAAACAAGGACAAATGTTGTTGTAGGGACAGGCAATAAAAATTCAAAAATAATGTTTGTTGGCGAAGGGCCAGGAGAACAGGAAGATTTGCAGGGTCAGCCTTTTGTTGGTCCTGCTGGAAAACTTCTGGATAAAATGCTTGGAGCCATAGACATGAAAAGAGAAGATGTATACATAACAAACATTGTTAAGTGCCGTCCGCCATATAACCGTGACCCAAAAGAAGAAGAGCAAAGTGCATGCATGAATTATTTAAGGTATCAGCTTAAACTTATAGAGCCTAAAATAATAGTTTGCCTTGGAAGAATTGCAGCAAAGGCTATTATAAGCCCTGATTTTAAAATTACATCTCAGCACGGTATATGGTATGAGAAAAAGGGCTATTATTTTATTGCTACATATCATCCGTCAGCACTTTTACGTGACCCAAGCAAAAAATATCATGCTTGGGAAGATTTGAAAAAAATACGAGATAAATATTTGGAAATGAATAATTTATGATTTTTTAGGAGGAACAGAGTTTGGCAAATAAATTTTATTCTGGTTTTGTTTCATTAATAGGCAGACCTAATGTTGGAAAATCTACACTTATGAACTGTCTTATAGGCGAAAAAATAGCTATTATGTCACCAAAGCCACAGACAACACGAAACAAAATACAGTCTATACTTACTAAAGACGATTTTCAGGTAGTATTTATTGATACACCTGGTATACATAAGCCAAAGCACAAGCTTGGCAACTATATGGTTAAGGCTGCTCAGACTACATTTGGCGAAGTAGACTCAATACTTATGCTTATTGAGCCAGCACCAAAGGTACTTCCAGCAGACGAAAACATAATAGAAATGCTTAAAGGCACAAAAACACCTGTAATACTTATTATTAACAAGGTTGACACAGTTGGCAAAGACAGAATACTTGAAGTAACAGACATGTACAGAAAGCTTTATGACTTTAAGGAAATAGTGCCTGTATCAGCTTTAAACGGTGAAAATACAGACAGGCTCCTTGAAGTTATTAAAAAATACCTTCCGGAAGGACCACAGTATTTCCCGGAAGACATGGTTACAGACCAGCCTGAAAGACAGATAGCTTCTGAAATTATAAGAGAAAAAGCCCTTAGATTTTTACAGGACGAAATACCTCATGGTATAGCAGTTGAAATAATGGGCATGAAAAAAAGAGAAAACAGGGACCTTGTTGATGTGGAAGCAACTATATTTTGCGAAAGAGACAGCCACAAGGGCATTATAATAGGCAAGCAGGGTGCTATGCTTAAAAAAATAGGAGCTGCTGCAAGAAGCGACATAGAGGCTCTTTTAGGTTCACCTATAAATCTTCAGCTTTGGGTTAAGGTTAAAAAAGACTGGCGTGACAGCGATTTTCTTTTGAAAAATTTTGGTTACGACATCAAAAAGATTTAAATATGGAAAGATTTTAGGAGTATTTTAATTTTTCAACTGACAAACATAATAATAACTAATTTTAAATAAATGGTGATTATTATGGACAGTTTTTGGAATGAGTTTATAAAAAGCGGTGATGTGAGAAGTTATTTAAAATATAAAAAAGCCCTTGAGGAAGAAAAAACAAAAGAGGGCAGGGAGTTTAAATATGGCACAGGAAAAAGTTTCGGCAATGGTAATAAAGACAGTTGATGCAGGAGAGAGTAATTTAAGGCTGAAGCTGTTTTGCATGGAAAAGGGCATTATAAATGTATTTGCTAAAGGGGCTAAAAATACAAAAAGCAAGCTCTTAGCCCCATGCCAGCTTTTTACATATGGTAATTACGTTCTTTTTAAAGGCGGAGACTTTTACACAGTATCTCAAGGCGAAGCAGTAGAAAGCTTTTACGAAATACGAACAGACCTTACAAAGCTTGCTTACGGGTCATATATATTGGAGCTGGTAGAAAAAACAATACCGGAAGCCATGGAGGAAAACGATGTTTTAAGGCTTATATACATGACTTTGGAGGCTATGGCAAAGGGCAGAATTAAAAGCAGTACGGCAGCTATTATATTTCAGGTTAAGTTTTTACAGCTTTCAGGTTTACTTGATATTGATAATGTATGTACAAGCTGTGGAGAATATAACGAAAACATGGATTATTTCAGCTGTAAAAGCGGCGGATTTATATGCAAAAACTGCAAAGATAATATTTTTGACAGCAAAAGGCTTTCATCAGGAGCCAAAAAAGCCATTGAATATATAATAGGAAATTTTGGAAGAAAAATGTTTAATTTTGAGATTTCTGAAAGTGTAAGAAAAGAGCTTTTTGATATATTTGAAATTTTTATAAAAATACATATGTGCGACAACTTAAAAACACTTGATTTCGTTAAAAAATGCGAAAGTATATTATAAAAACAAAAAACACGATTTTTTAATCGTGTTTTTTTAATTCTTTCTGCCGCTTGTGCCAAGTATTCCCATACTTTCTCTATATTTTGCAACTGTTCTTCTTGAAATATCAACGCCTTCTTCGTTAAGCTTTTCTGTTATTGCTCTATCGCTTAAAGGTGATGATTTATCTTCATTTTCAATTATTTCTTTAATCATCAGTTTTATTTTTTCTGATGTTACGCCTTCAGAAGATGTGCTTGTAGGCACTGCCGCCTTAAAGAAATAGTTAAGAGGGAATATACCATGTCTGCACTGAAGGTATTTATCCTTTACGGCACGGCTTATTGTTGATTCATGTACGCCAAGTATAGATGCTGCGTCATTAAGGCACATAGGTTTAAGATTTCCGTTGCCTTTTGAAAAGAAGTCCTTTTGGAAGTCAACTATTACTTCAAGTGTATTTCTTAATGTGGAGCTTCTTTTAGATATACATTTCATAATCCATTCAGCCTGCTGAATTTTTTGTGAAACATATTCCTTTGCTTCTGTATCATTACTTGTTTTTATTATTGATTTATAGAAACTATTGATTGAAATATTAGGAAGATATGAATCGTTTAATATAATTTCAAAATTTCCGTCTTTTTCAACTACAAGGGCATCAGGCACTATATAATCAAGGCTTTTGCCGCTATCGAAGCTATTGCCTGGTTTTGGATTTAAGTTTTTAATAATACAGGCAGCGTCTATAACTTCTTCTGTAGTTTTTTTGAGTTTTTTTGCGATAATATGTATCTGGTTTTTGCCAAGAAGCTCAAGATAATCGTTTATAATTGCACGTGTTGTTTCGTTTGTACAGCCTATTTTATCAAGCTGCATATTAAGACATTCTTTTAAGTTTGAAGCACCTACCCCTGTTGGCTCAAACTTTTTAATAATATCAAGTACTCTTTGGATTTGTGAAATGTCTGTTTTAAGGCTTTTAGCTATCTCTTCGGCACTGACATCAAGGTATCCGTTGCCGTTTATACAGCCTATTATATAATGACCTATAGACATGCTTTTTTTATCAAGAGGAAGAACTTCCAGCTGTTCGGAGAGGTATTCCTCAAGGGTTTGTCCAGGATTTTGCTTAAATTTCCAGTCATCATTTTCGTCTTCATCGTCTTTTTCCTGGGTGTAGAATGTTCTGTTTTGCTCATCACTGGCTTCTATGTAGTCTATTTTGCGTTTAAGCAAGTCAAACTTTTCGTTATCGTCATGCTTATCTTCCAGCTCCATAACAGGATTTTCAACAGAGGCTTCTTTTACATAGTCTAAAAGCTCTGCAGAGCTCATTTGCAGTATTTCTGTGGACTGAAGCATTTTTTGGGACAAAAGCAGTTTTTGACTGGTGCTAAGTGATAAATCCATGTTTTCACCTCCCTATTTTTTACCAACAAATACAATTATACTACATTTTTACATATATTTAAATATTTTATTACTTTATTTGATATTATTACCAAATTGCAGTGTGTTAAATTACATAAAATTCAATAAGTGAATAATATTTCAAGTTTACACTTTTATATAAAAGTAGTAAACTTTTATTGTGAAAAGGGGTACAAGTAAGACATAAAAGATATGAAAATTGCATATTAAAAATTATGTAAAAGGGTGATTTACTTGACGCTTATTTAGAAAAAGTATTTTTTTATCAAAAAATAATAAAAAGTGTTGTTATATATTTTATTTTGTATTAAAATAAGTAATGTTAATTTTAAACTGGCGTCTATTGGGTGAACGTGAAAATAGTAGTCGGTTTATGCAGTTATATTACTCATTTATTAACTTAAACCTATATAATTTGTATATGCAAAGACATATGCAAAAATCTAAAAAACAGAGGGGGATACTATGGAAACTTTAACGTTCAAAAGGGGAGTTCATCCACCAGATGGAAAAGCTTTAACAAAAGATATACCTATTAAAGTGATACTCCCAAAGGAAAACTCAGAACTGTTTTTCCCAATGTCACAGCACATAGGTGCTCCAGCTCAGCCTATAGTGCAGGTTGGTGACCATGTTAAGGTGGGACAGAAGATAGCTGAAGCGGGCGGCTTTGTAAGCTCTCCTATTTTCGCTAGTATTTCAGGCGAAGTTGTGGAAGTTGGCAGACCTGTTCTTACACCTGGCGGTGCTATGAGCCCATCTATCGTTATTAAAAACGATGGACTTATGACAGAATACGAAGGTATGGCCCAAAGAGACTATACTACAATGACAAACGAAGAAATTTTAGCTGCAATTAAAGAAGGCGGTGTTGTAGGTCTTGGCGGTGCCGGATTCCCAACACAGGTTAAGCTTGCTCCACCTCCAGGAACAAAGATTGACCACGTTCTTGTTAATGCAGCAGAATGTGAGCCTTATCTTACATGCGACTACAGACTTATGCTTGAAGAAACAGATAAGCTTGTAAAAGGTCTTCAGATTGTTCTTAAACTTCACCCAGAAGCAAAAGGCGTAATCGGTATTGAAGACAACAAACCTGAGGCTATTGCTAAACTTAAAGAAGCCTGCAAAGATATTCCTAATATCGAAGTAGCTACTCTTAAGGCTAAATTCCCACAGGGTTCAGAAAAACATCTTATTAAAGCTATTACTGGCAGAGAAGTACTTTCAGGTGCTCTTCCTGCATCAGCAGGCTGCATAGTAGACAACGTTGACACTATCATCAGCATCTACAACGCAGTAGCTTTAGGCAGACCAATTATGAGAAGAGTTGTTACAGTTACAGGCGGCGCTCCTGCTAACCCAGGCAACTACCAGATTCGTATCGGTATGACATTTAAAGACCTTATGGAACAGATTGGCGGCTTCAAGGTTGCTCCTGCAAAAATGATTGCCGGCGGTCCTATGATGGGTCCTACAATGTATACAACAGATGTGGCAACTGTTAAAACAAGTTCAGCCCTTCTTTGCTTAACTCCAGAAGAAGCATACATCCCAGAAGAAAGCAACTGTATCCGTTGCGGTAAATGTGTTGACCACTGTCCAATGGGTCTTATGCCTCTTGAGCTTAATGCACTTATTCTTAGAGGAGACGGCGAAGGTTTTGTTAAAAACCACGGTCTTGACTGTATTGAATGCGGAAGCTGTTCATACATCTGTCCTGCAAAGAGACAGCTTGCTCAGTCTATAAGAGCAACTAAGAAAATTGAAGCAGGAAAGAAAGCAGCAGCTGCAGCAGCTGCAAGAGCTAAAGCAGAAGCAGAAAAGAAAGCTGCCGAAGCAGCAAAATAATTAAGGGGGACAACTTAAAATGGATAACACTAATATAACAATTTCCTCTACCCCTCATATACGTTCTGGCGAATCTATACAGAGCATTATGCGTGATGTTATAATAGCTCTTTTGCCTGCAACTGTGATGGGTATAGTTTATTTCCGTTTACAGGCGTTGCTGCTTATTGTGATTTCTATTGCAGCAGCAGTTATCGCTGAAGCTCTTTATCAGAAGGGCACAAAACAGAAAGTTACAATTTCAGACCTTAGTGCAGTAGTAACAGGTCTTCTTCTTGCAATGAACATTCCTTCATCAGCTCCTTGGTGGGTGCCAATTGTAGGTAGTGTTTTTGCAATCGTTATTGCTAAACAGCTTTTTGGTGGTCTTGGTCAGAACTTCGTAAACCCTGCTCTTGCAGGTCGTGCGTTCCTTCTTGCTTCATACCCAACTATTATGACAAGCTGGGTAACACCAGGTGCTGACGCTGTTTCAACAGCTACACCACTTGCACTTTTAAAAGCAGGTTCTTTTGACCAGCTTCCATCTCTTACAGATGCTTTCCTTGGAAACATCGGCGGTACAATTGGTGAAACATGTGCTCTTGCACTTATCATCGGTGGTATCTACCTCATTTGGAGAGGCGTTATCAGCTGGAGAATTCCTGTAATCTACATAGTAACAGTATTTGTGCTTACAGCTCTTATTGGCAGAAATGGTGTTCGTATGCCTATTTATGAACTTTGCACAGGTGGTCTTATGCTTGGTGCTTTCTTCATGGCTACAGACTATGCTACAAGCCCTGTAACTGCAAAAGGTCAGATTATTATGGCTGTGGGTTGCGGTCTTCTTACAACTCTTATCAGAATTTTTGGCGGTTACCCAGAAGGCGTTTCATACTCAATTCTTATTATGAACCTCTGTGTACCACTTATTGAAAGATATACTAAGCCAACAATATTCGGCGCATTACCAAAGGAGGCGAAAAAAGCATGAAAGAAATAACTAAACCAGCTATTATTCTGCTTATTATCACAGCTATTGCTGCCGCTCTCCTTGGCGTAATACAGAGTATAACAGCAGGTCCTATAGCAACAAAGGCAGCTGAAACAGAAGCTGCAGCTATGCTTCAGGTTTATCCAGATGCAACAGAATTTGCAGCTGTTGAAGGTGCTGAATTTACAGGCACAATTACAGCTGTATCAGAAGCTAAAGATGCTAGCGGTAATACAATAGGTTATGTAATTACTGTTAACCCAAGTGGTTTCGGTGGTGCTGTATCAACTATGGTTGGTGCAACTGCTGACGGTACAGTTACAGGTATTACAATCCTTAGCCTTTCAGAAACACCAGGTCTTGGTGCTAAAGCAACAGAGCCTGCATTTACAGACCAGTTTAAAGGTTTAAGCGGAACTCTTGCTGTTGATAAAGACGGCGGTCAGATTAAAGCAATCACAAGCTCAACAATTACTTCAAGAGCCGTAACAGACGGTGTAAATGAAGCTCTTACTTGGGTTGCAGAAAACGGAGGTGCGAATTAATGGCAAATCCACTTAAAATAATTAAAAATGGTATTATAGATGAAAACCCAACATTCGTACAGGTTATCGGTATGTGTCCTACACTTGCCGTAACAAGTAGTGCTATTAACGGTCTTGGTATGGGTGTTTCAACAGCAGCAGTTCTTATCTGTGCTAACGTAGTTATCTCTCTTATCAGAAACTTCATTCCTGATAAGGTTAGAATTCCTGCATTCGTTGTAGTTATTGCCAGCTTCGTTACAATAGTTGACTTTATACTTCAGGCATATGCTCCATCAAGCCTTTACAACGCTCTTGGTCTTTACATACCACTTATCGTTGTTAACTGTATTATTCTTGGCCGCGCTGAAGCTTTCGCTTCTAAAAACGGTGCAGTAGCATCATTCTTTGATGGTGTTGGTCAGGGTCTTGGTTTCACTATCGCCCTTTGTGTACTTGGTCTTGTTCGTGAATTTATTGGTGCTGGTACAGCATTTGGTGTACAGATACTTCCTGAAACATTCCCACAGACACTTATACTTATAATGGCTCCAGGTGCGTTCTTCGCTCTTGGTATGCTTATGGCACTTTTCAATTACTTCAGAAATAAAAAAGCGTAAAGGAGGGGGAAAATAAATGAGTTACGTGTTATTAGTTTTAGCAGCGATTTTCGTAAACAACTATGTATTATCACAGTTCTTAGGTATCTGCCCTTTCCTTGGTGTATCAAAGAAAGTTGAAACAGCAGCAGGTATGGGTGCAGCGGTTATTTTCGTTATGACTCTTGCTTCTGCCGTAACATATTTTGTTTACAACCTTATATTAGTTAACTTAGGTATTGAATACCTTTACAACATTGCTTTCATTCTTGTTATAGCAGCTCTCGTTCAGCTTGTTGAAATGTTCCTTAAAAAGAGCTCACCATCTCTTTATCAGGCACTTGGTGTTTACCTTCCACTTATTACAACAAACTGTGCTGTTCTTGGTGTTGCTGTTACAAACATGCAGAGAGACTACAACTTCCTTCAGTCTGTATTAAACGGTTTTGGTGGTGCAGTTGGTTTTGCTTTAGCAATCGTTCTTTTTGCAGGTATTCGTGAAAGAATTCAGTACAACAACATGCCAAAGGCATTTGAAGGATTCCCTACAGCTCTTGTTGCAGCAGGCTTAATGTCAATTGCATTCTTAGGTTTCCAGGGATTAATATAATAACAAGGAGGACAAAAAATGGACATAACAAGTATTTTATATCCGGTACTTAGTGTCGGCGGCTTAGGTCTTGTTTTTGGTGCGGGCCTTGGATATGCTGGAAAAGTGTTTGCAGTTGAAGAAGATCCAAGAATCGGTCAGGTTCTCGAATGTCTCCCAGGTGCAAACTGTGGTGGCTGCGGTTACCCAGGTTGTGGTGGTCTTGCATCAGCTATCGTTGCTGGTACAGCACCTGTTAACGGTTGTCCTGTAGGTGGCGCTAAATCAGCAGCAGCTATTGCTGAGGTTATGGGCGTTGCTGCCGGCGAAACAGAAAAAATGGTTGCACATGTTAACTGTAATGGTACATGTTCAAACGCTAAATCTAAATATGAATATTTCGGTATGAGCGACTGTGTAATGGCTAGCCAGCTTGCTGGTGGCGGTTCAAAGAGCTGCTCATATGGTTGTCTTGGTCTTGGCAGCTGTGTAAATGTTTGTGCTTTTGATGCTTTACACATTGTTGATGGCATAGCTGTTGTAGACGAAGAAAAGTGTGTATCTTGTGGTAAATGTGTTAACATTTGTCCAAAACACCTTATTACTCTTAAACCAGAAAGCAAAAAGACAGTTGTTAACTGTAGCTCAAAAGATATGGGCAAGACAGTTATCGCTAACTGCTCTGTAGGCTGTATTGGCTGTAAGATATGTGAAAAGGCTTGTAACTTCGATGCTATCCATGTTGAAAACAACATCGCTACTATCGATTACAGCAAATGTAAAGACTGCGGTCTTTGTGCAATGAAGTGTCCAAAGAACGTAATCTACAACCCAAGAATTGAAGCTATGAAGGCTAAAAAAGCTCAGGAAGAAGCAGCAGCTAAGGCTTCTGAAGCTCAGAAGAGTGAGGAAGCTCCAGCTTCAGAAGAAAACAAAGCAGAATAATTATTTTGCAGTAAAAAAGACGGTTTTAATACCGTCTTTTTTTATGCGTATTTTTAGTTGATGAAAAAAATTTAATAATTTAAGTATTAAATATTGAATATTTTTATTATTGTATGTAAAATGTTTTAAGAAATAAACTTGTTATGCTTTTATATATGAAGGAGGTCAGTATGTATAAGGGAAGCAAAAACAATATTGTGCTTATTGTGCTTATACTGGCAGGTATAGTTATAGGCGGCTTTTTAAGTGAGATTTTGGGAAATGTTCCTGGTGCTTCATGGCTTGGATATGGCAGTGCATTTGGAATAACATCTCCATTTATGCTTGACTTAGGTGTATTGACTATGCAGTTTGCCTTTAGCGTAAAATTTACAATAGGCGGCATACTGGGCATAATAATTGCTATATTTATTTATAGAAAAATGTGACTTAATTGAAGTTATATTTTAAAGGAGCGGATTGTATTATGAAAAGAATTATACTTGCATCAACATCACCAAGACGTCAGGCACTTTTGGAAAGACTTAATATTCCTTTTGAGGTAATAGGCAGCGAAGTAGACGAAGATATTGCTGTTGAAAACTCACCATACGAAAGAGTTAAAGAACTTTCATACTTAAAAGCAAGTGCAGTTGCAAAAGATATAGAAGGCGAAGCTGTTATTATAGGTGCAGACACAGTTGTTACATACCTTGGCAGAATACTTAACAAGCCATCAAACAGAGCAGAAGCTATTGAAATGCTTAAGATTTTACAGGGTAAGCACCACACAGTTTATACTGGTCTTACTGTTGTTTATAAAGACGAAAATGGAAATTCAACTTCAGAAACTTATGTAGATGGCACAGATGTTGAGTTTACAAACATTTCTGATGGTCTTATTGAAAAGTATGTTGATACTTTTGAATTTAGCGACAAAGCCGGCGGATATGCTATACAGGGCAAGGCTTCTATATTTATTGAGTGCATACATGGAAACTACGACAACGTAGTTGGTCTTCCTATACCTCTTCTTTACAAGAGCCTTAAAGAACACGGTATAGACATAACATCATTCTGGGCTGAATAATATTTAAAAGCCTTGAGGCATTATGCTTCAAGGCTTTTTTTGTTTTCAAAATATTAACATTATTTATTAAAGCTTAAGATATTTTTATTTGACAAAACTATATTTTGAAACTACAATTTAGAAATATTATAAATGATAGGAGTAGGTTTAATGAAAAAATTATTATTAATATTAACAGCTTCTGTTATGGTTTTAGCAGGCTGTTCATCATCAGAGACAAGTGCTTCAGAAAGCTCAAGTGCAGCATCATCTCAGGAAAGTGCAAGCTCTTCTCAGGATGAAGAAAGTGCAGATGCTTCAGCAGAAGAAGCAGCACTTAAAGAGGTTCTTTTTACAGAAGGTACAGCATTTCCACAGCTTGAAGAGCCTGAAGCAGGTGAAGAAATAGCCGTAATCAAAACAAACTACGGTGAAATGAAGTTTAAGCTTTGCCCAGAGCAAGCTCCAAAGGCTGTTGAAAACTTTGTAACTCATTCAAAAGACGGATATTATGACAACCTTACTTTCCACAGAGTTATTGAAAACTTTATGATACAGGGCGGTGACCCAAACGGTGACGGCACAGGAGGTGCAAGTATTTGGGGTGACAAATTTGAGGACGAATTTACAGGTGACATGTATCACTTCAGAGGTGCTCTTTGCATGGCTAATAGTGGTGATGATACAAACGGCAGCCAGTTTTATATAGTTCAAAATCCAAGCATTTACGATGGATATTTTGAATATGTTCAGCAGGTTGTAGACGAGTATGGTGAAAATGAAATTCTCTATAATTCGCAGACAGGAAAAATGTTCAGAACTAACTATTCTCAGGAAGCTATAGAACATTATAATGAGCTTGGTGGCACACCTGACCTTGATTTTGGATACACAATATTTGGTCAGCTTATAGATGGCTTTGATGTTCTTGACAGCATAGCTGCCTGTGAAACAGGCGAAAATGACAAGCCAGTTGAAGATGTAATTATTGAATCAATAGAAATAGTGCCTTACCAATAATTTATATTAAAAAACCGCTGTAAATAGAATACGGCGGTTTTTTGCGGCAAAATAGTATTACACAAGTTATGTTATTTGTTAAAATATGCAGTATCATAATATATGTTTCTGGATTTTTTTGGTTGTAATTTTGCCAATTATTTTGTTGAGGAAACAAAAAATATATGGTATTATATATCAATAATATTATTGAGGTAGTATGTTCTTAAGCGGATTTAAAAGATAAAAACTTGTCTTTAATGTGAAATCCGTTTTATGAGCATGTTTTTTGTTTATACATATTTGTTACAGTTATATTTTACCAGGAGGATTTACAAATGAGTACAACAAAGTATATTTTTGTTACAGGAGGCGTAGTGTCTGGCCTTGGAAAAGGTATTACAGCAGCATCTCTTGGCAGACTTTTAAAAGCAAGAGGCTACAAGGTTACTATACAGAAGTTTGACCCATACATCAACCTTGACCCTGGCACAATGAGTCCTTATCAGCATGGTGAGGTTTTCGTAACAGAAGACGGTGCGGAAACAGACCTTGACCTTGGTCACTATGAAAGATTTATTGATGAAAACCTTAACATAAACAGCAACACAACAACAGGAAAAATCTACTGGTCTGTACTTAACAAAGAAAGAAAAGGCGAATACCTTGGTGCAACTGTTCAGGTAATTCCTCATATTACAAACGAGATTAAGGAACGTGTTTACAGAGCTAACAAAGTTTCAAAATCTGACATAGTTATTACAGAAGTAGGCGGTACAGTTGGCGATATTGAAAGCCATCCTTTCCTTGAAGCCATAAGACAGGTATCAAGAGAAGTTGGAAAAGAAAACTGTCTTTACATTCATGTAACTTTAATGCCTTACCTTTCAAAGGGCGGCGAAATGAAGTCAAAACCTACACAGCATTCTGTTAAAGAGCTTCTTTCTATTGGTATTCAGCCAGACATTCTTGTTTGTCGTACAGAGCATGAAATGAGCAAAGATGTTAAAAAGAAAATTGCTCTTTTCTGTAACGTTGAAGACGACTGCATAATCCAGAACCTTGATGCAGGCAGCCTTTACGAAGTACCTCTTATGCTTGAAAAAGAACATCTTGCAGATGTTACATTAAGAAAGCTTGGTCTTAAAGACAGAGAACCAGACCTTAAGGAATGGACAGAATTAGTTGAAAGAGAAAGAAACATGACAAAAGATGTAAACATAGCTCTTGTTGGTAAATATGTAGAGCTTCATGACGCTTATCTTTCAGTTGTTGAATCTTTACACCATGCAGGCATTTACAACAGTGCAAAGGTAAATATTAAATGGGTAAATGCAGAAAACCTTACAGACAAAAATGCAGCAGAAGTATTTAGCGATGTAACAGGTATTCTTGTTCCAGGTGGTTTTGGTGACAGAGGTCTTGAAGGCAAGATAACAGCTATTAAATATGCAAGAGAAAACAAAATTCCTTTCTTTGGAATTTGTCTTGGCATGCAGTGTGCTGTAATTGAGTTTGCAAGAGATGTAGTTGGTTATGCAGATGCATTTACAGCAGAAGTAAAACCTGATACAACACATCCTGTTATTGACCTTATGCCAGAACAGAAGGACATTGAAGACTTAGGCGGTACAATGCGTCTTGGTGCTTATCCATGTAAGCTTGCTAAGGATTCTTTTGCTTACAAGGCTTATGGTGAAGAGCTTGTTTACGAACGTCATCGTCATAGATATGAATTTAACAACCTTTACAGAGATGAAATAACAAAGGCAGGTATGAGCATTACTGGTATTTCACCAAATGAAAAGCTTGTTGAAATAGTTGAAGTAAAAGATCATCCTTGGTTTGTTGGTGTTCAGTTCCACCCAGAATTTAAGAGCAGACCAAACAGACCTCATCCTCTTTTCAGAGATTTTGTGGCAGCTGCCGTTGAAGTAAAAGAGCAGTAATTAAAGAACCTCCCAAAGCGGAGGTTCTTTGAGGGTGTGGACGATGTCCACTACCCTTCGGCAAAGACTCATTACATTCAAGTCTTTGCCGAGAGACATAGGTATAAAACGTAAGTTTCATAGGCATTTATGCCTAGAAACTTGTCGTTTTTCCTCGTCGGAAGTGAATTCCGTCGGAATTTTGCTTACGCAAAACAGCTGTGCTGCCCTTGTTCGTCGGGTTCTTTACTGCGGATTAAATTTGGGAAACTCTTCGTTTCCCAAGCCTTTCCGCATTAGTAAAATGGTGTGAAAACTATTTTTTCTACTGCTTTAAAAAGAACCTCCAAAAGTGGAGGTTCTTTTTAAGGAATGTGGCAAATACTGTCTTAAGAAAGTTTTTTGTTGCATAATAACCTATAATATATTATTATTTCTTTATTAAATGAATTTTTTTATGATTTAAAAAATGTAAGGAGAGTAAATATAATGAGCATTTATGAACAGTGGCTTACAAAAGCTTTTACTAAAGAAGGAAGAAGTGTTGATGCTGTTTGGGATTTATACCTTCCAGCAGAACAGAAAATTTATGAATATATACTTGAAGAAAAAGTAACTAATATCAGCGGTACAGTTAAAGAAATAGCTGAAAGATTTAACATGACTGTTGAATATGCAGTAGCTTTTATTGATGGTATAAACGAAGTTCTTCCAACACCTTACGATGTAAACAGCCTTGAGGAAGATACAGAAGTTAACCTTGAAATAGCTTTTGATAAGCTTTACAAAAAGATGGTTGAATACAAAGCCGACCACCTTTATAACCTCCCACAGTGGGATAACGTATTTACAAAAGCTGAAAGAGATAAACTTTACAAAGAACAGAGAAACAGCCGTACTATCGTAAAAGGCGAAAAAATCGGCAGAAACGATCCATGCCCATGCGGAAGCGGCAAGAAGTATAAGAAATGCTGCGGAGCTAATTTATGATAACCAAATTTAAAACTATTGACAGTGAAAATATTGATCTGAAAATTATTGAGGAAGCTGCCGACATACTCAAAAAAGGAGGGTTGGTAGCTTTTCCTACAGAAACAGTCTATGGTCTTGGAGCAAATGGTCTTGACGGTGAGGCTTGCAGAAAAATATATGAAGCAAAGGGTCGTCCTTCGGATAATCCTCTTATACTTCATATAGGCGAAAGAGAGCAGCTTAATATTATTGCTGAAGAAATCCCAGAGTCTGCCCAAAAGATTATGGATGCTTTTTGGCCTGGACCTATAACAATTATATTTAAAAAGAAAAGTATTGTGCCTGATTCTGTAACAGGAAAATTTAATACTGTAGCTGTAAGGTTTCCTTCAAACAAAATTGCAAGAAGCCTTATAAATGCTGCTGGTGTGCCTGTTGCTGCACCAAGTGCCAACATTTCAGGTAAGCCAAGCCCTACAAGGGCTAGCCATGTGCTTTTTGATATGGACGGCAAAATAGACATGATTATAGATGGAGGGGCTGCACATTTTGGCCTTGAATCTACTATAATAGATGTAAGTACAGGCGTTCCTACAATACTTAGACCAGGAGCTATTACAAAGGAAATGCTTGAAGAGGTTGTTGGAAATGTAGATGTTGACCCTGCTATTTCCGGTATGGGCAATACTGATGCAGCACCTAAAGCACCTGGAATGAAATACACTCATTACTCACCAAATGCAAAGGTTATACTTGTAAAGGGCAGCAAAGACAATGTTATTGAAAGCATAAATAACTTTGTATGTGAAAAGCAAAAAGCTGGCTTTAAGGTTGGAGTAATGACAACAGATGAAAATGCTATGTTTTATACTGCTGATGCAGTGCTTTCTCTTGGAAAATATGATGACCAGGAGGAAATAGGCTCTAATTTATTTAAGATATTAAGAAAGTTTGATTTCCTTGGTATAGATATAGTATATTCTGAAGTTTTTCAGGAACAGGGAGAAGGTGCCGCTATTATGAACAGGCTTAAAAAAGCGGCAGGAAATACTTTTATAGAGGTGATATAAATGAAGATAATGTTTGTATGCACAGGCAACACATGCAGAAGCCCTATGGCTGAGGCTATTGCCAAAAGTATTTTACCTTCAGATGAATATGAAGTTATTTCAAGAGGCATAAGTGTTTTTGAGCCTTCACCGGCAAGTGAAAATGCACGAAAGGCAGCCCAGTTAAACGGGCTTTCGCTTGAAGACCATGTTTCTAAGCAGATAACAGAAGAAGATATAAACGAAAGCGATGTTATATTTACTATGACAGGTGCTCACAAACAAATGATAGCATCTGTGTGCAACAGGCTTAATAAACCTGTATTTACTCTTGCAGAGTTTACAGGTCATAGTGAAGATATTTCAGACCCTTATGGCGGTAGCCTTGAGGTTTATGAAAAATGCTTTGATATGCTTAAAGAGTATATAACAGAAGCAGCAGATATTATTGAGAGATAATTAGTTTTTTTGAGAGGAGATTATATTATGATAGCTTTAGGCTGCGACCATGGCGGTTATGTCCTTATGAAAGAGGTAATAGCATACCTTGAAAAAGAAGGCATTGAATATAAGAACTTCGGAACATATTCTGAAGAAAGCTGCGATTATCCAGAGTTTGGAAGAAAGGCAGCAGAAGCTGTAGCAAGCGGTGAATGCGATAAAGGTATTGTAATTTGTGGTACAGGTATTGGTATATCCATTACTGCAAACAAGGTTAAGGGCATAAGATGTGCTCTTTGTGGCGACTGTTTTTCAGCAAAAGCAACAAGAGAGCATAATGATGCAAATATGCTTGCCATGGGTGCAAGAGTAACAGGTCCTGGTCTTGCCATTGAAATTTTAAAGTGCTTCCTTGGCACAGAATTTTCAAATGACGAAAGACATGTAAGACGTATTAAACAGATTGAAGGTTAATTGGAGGTTTGATACTATGGGAAAACTTTTTATTTCTGAACACCCTCTTATTAAAAGCAAAATGGCTCTTTTAAGAGATAAAAACACAAGCACAAAAGAATTTAAAGAACTTGTAAACGAAATTACAATGCTTCTTACATACGAAGCTACAAGAGATCTTCCTCTTACAGCAGTTAAGGTTGAAACTCCTATGGCAGTTGCTGACTGCGAAAAGCTTGCAGAAGATGTTGTAATTGTGCCTATACTAAGAGCAGGTATCGGTATGGTTGACGGTATGACAACACTTCTTCCAAATGCAAGAATAGGTCATATAGGTATCTACAGAGATCCTGAGTCTCTTGTTCCTGTTGAATACTACAGCAAAGTGCCTTCTTCAATAGAAGAAAGCGAAGTATTTGTTGTTGACCCTATGCTTGCAACAGGCGGCAGTGCAGAAGCTGCTATTACATTCCTTAAAGAAAAAGGCGCTAAAAAAATAACCATGATCTGTATTGTTGCTTCACCTTTAGGCGTAAAAGGTATACAGGATATTCATACAGATGTAGACATTTATGCAGCAGCATACGACACAAAAGTTGATGAAAACGGATACATTGTTCCTGGTCTTGGAGATGCTGGAGATAGAATTTTCGGCACCAAATAATTTTCGGGAGAGATTTTCAAGTGGATCATAACTGGGTTTTATATATTGCAGCGTTTTCAACTGCATTTGCTGTTTCCAATGTCTTTACGCCTTTGGCAAAGACAATATCCATAAAGCTTGGTGCCATTGACTACCCAAAGGCAAGGGGTATGCATAAAGAGCCTATGCCAAGAATGGGCGGTATTGCCATAGTAATTGGCTTTGTATTTACGGTACTGCTTTTATACAGGTTTGTGGAATTCAGCGAAACAAAAAAATTAATAGGTTTTATGATAGGTGCAGCAATGATAGTTGTACTTGGTATGTTTGACGACATATACAACCTTAGAGCAAGGCTTAAGTTTTTTGTACAGATTTTGGCAGCTCTTGTGCCTATGATGTTTGGCATAAAGATTAATGTTGTTATGTGGCCAGTTACACATGCCCTTGACTATTTAAGCGGCCCTATAACACTTATTTGGATAGTTGGCGTTACTAATGCTGTTAACCTTATAGACGGTCTTGATGGTCTTGCAGCAGGTGTTTCGTCAATAGCGGCACTTTGCATTATGGTGCTTTGTATACTTACTGGCGAAGAAACAGCCATACTTCTTACGGCAGCTCTTGCAGGCTCATGCCTTGGATTCTTACCAAGAAACTTTAACCCTGCCCAGATATTTATGGGTGATACAGGCGCAACATTTTTAGGCTATACCCTTGCTGTATCAAGTATACTTGGCGTGTTTAAAGGCTATGCCATACTTGCCCTTGTTGTTTCTATGCTTTGCCTTGGTCTTCCTATATTTGACACAATGTTTGCTATGGTTAGACGTATGGCAAAAAAACAGCCTATTATGCAGGCTGACAGGGGTCACCTTCACCACCGTCTTATAGACAGAGGCTTTAGCCAGAAACAGGCGGTAATGATACTTTACGGCATAAGCATATTCTGCGGTCTTATGGCAATACTTATTATGTTTAAGAACGCACAGACAGCCGTTGTAATTATACTTACTATTTTTGTACTTAGTCTTTTGATTTATTTCTTCAATAACAGAAGAAAAATAAAGCATCAGGACGATGAGCATTAAAAAAATAAAAGCGGATACTCTTTTTTGGAGTACCGCTTTTTTTGTTGTCCAAAAGAGGAGCTTTTATGGTATACTTAATTGAAATTATAATTTTAACTTGGAGCAAAAACCTATGAGCGATACAACATTTAACGCTGTCTATATAGACGGCAGTTTTATAAAAAAATATATTGGCTCTGTGCCTGAAATTTATATTTCTGTTTATATATGTGCCAAAAGCACAGGAATATCAGATGCAGAATATTTAAGCAAAATACTTTCTGCCGATATTTTAAAGGTTTCTATGGCGTTGGAGTTCTGGAATGAAAAGGGCGTTATTATTTCTCAGGAGAAAAAGACAAAAAAGCTCTCATTTGACGAAAGACCTACATATTACGCTCAGGAGCTTCAAATATACGCCGATAAAAACCCATATATAAGACAGATGTTCGACTCTGCCCAAAAACACCTTGGAAGACTCCTTACCCATAGCGACCTTTCGGCAGTATTCGGCTTTCATCACTGGCTTGGTCTTGATGCCGATGCTGTTGATTTGCTGCTTGAATACTGCACATCAAAAGGCCACCGTAATATGCGATATATTGAGCGTGTAGCCATAGACTGGGCAGAAAACGGCATAACAACAAAGGATAAGGCTATTGAGCGAATTCACCTTTATAATAACGATTTCAGGCAGATAATGCGTGCTATGGGTCAAAGCAGCCGAAACCCTATTGATACAGAAGAAAAAATAATGAAAAAATGGGTTGAGGAATACAAAATGCCTATGGACGTTATAGAGCTTGCCTGTGAAAAGACTGTTATGAATACAGGTAAGGCATCTTTTGGCTATGCAGATAAAATTATTACTAATTGGAAAAATAGCGGTATAACTACCCTTGATGGCGTTAAGGCAGAAGAGGAAAAGTTTGCAAAGGAAAGATACCAAAAGGCAGAAAATACTGCTCCAAAAACTTCTGCACCTAAAACAAATAATGTAGGCAGTATATACGATTTTTCTCTTATAGAGAAGCTTGAAATGGAAAACCTTAGAAAGGAAAATGAATAATGGAAAGTCGTTTGGCTATATACAAAAAAATACTTTCACTTATGGACCAGAAAAGAATGAACGCCCAAAGGCAGATGCACCAAAGGCGTGACGAGGTTTATAAAAAAGTGCCTGAAATTGAAGACATAGACAGAAAAATAAACATACTTGGCATAGAGGCTGCAAAAAAAGCTGCTCTTTCACCTGACAACAGCCAAAACGCTAATGAGGCGTTTCAGCAGGAGAAAGACATTCTTATTAACAGGAAAAAAGAGCTTTTAAAAGAAAATAACATTGACGAAGACGAACTTAAAATTAAGTACGAATGTGAAAAATGCTCTGATACTGGCTTTGTTAACGGCAAAATGTGCAGCTGCTTTGCACAGCTTCTTATGGATACGGCATACAACATGTCAGGTGTAGGAAGAAAGTACGAAACATTTGAAAATTTCGATTTTTCTTACTACAGTGACGAAAAAAATGATTTTGGCATGTCATATAGAAAAAATATAGAAAAAATATATAACACATGCTTAAAGTTTGCTCAAAACATGGGCAAAGACAGCGGCAATCTGCTTTTTTACGGCAACCCTGGTCTTGGCAAGACATATCTTTGTGGTGCCATAGCAAAAGAAGTTGTTAAAAAAGGCTTTACTGTTATGTATGTAACAGCGTCACAGCTTTTTAAGGAATTAGAAAAAGAGCGTTTCGGTGATGAGGAAAAAGAGTTTTCCGACTGCATGGAGGACATCGCTTCTGCTGACTTACTTATTATAGACGACCTTGGAACAGAGTTTTCAACTTCATTTACTGTTTCTGCACTTTTCAACATCATTAACACAAGAAGCATAGACAAAAAGCCTGTTATAATATCCACCAATTTTACACTGGAGGATTTGGCGGCAAAATACGGCGAAAGAGTATCAAGCCGTATTATGGGTGAGTACAGGATACTTAAGTTTGTAGGAAGCGACATAAGGATACTTAAAAAATTCAGAGGATAAAAGAAAGGCTGTCCAGAGGGGCAGCTTTTTATTTGCCACGCCTTTTGTTATTCATGGCTGGTGGGATATGTTTTTATTAATGGAAATTTGAAAAGAGTTTATTTCAAGGGGAAGGGACGCTCGAAGTATGCGAAGGCTGTGCTCTTTCCCCTTAAAACCCAACCTGTTTGCCACGCCTTTTGTTGTTCATGGCTGATGGGTTTATTTTTTTGTAAACAAGAATTTAAATATTATTTTGTAAAGGGCAAGAGCCGTACACATACGAAAAGCGTCGCCCAAGATGGGAGAGCGCGAGAGGGCACTTCGGGCTTCGCAACTCTGAGATGGGCCCTCTCGCAAATACTTTTGTAAAACAGAGGATTTATAGTACTTGCCGAGGAGTGGAGAGTTTTGTTGGAGAGATTTGGCTTACGGTCGCCGACCTTCTTCCTTTAGGAAGAAGCCGACGAGAAGTTGGCTTTTATAAATGGCAATAAAGTTTTCTCCAAGGGGAAGGGAGAACTCGTAGTTGCGAAGGCCGTGTCCCTTCCCCTTGAACCCCAACCCTATGGCCACGCCTTTTGTATTTCGTGGATAGTGGGTTATTTTTTATTTAAAGTAAAGTTAAAAAGAATTTATTTTGTAAAGGGCAAGAGCCGTACACATACGAAAAGCGTCGCCCAAGATGGGAGAGCGCGAGAGGGGGTCAGGGCTTCGGGGCTCCCTGTCAGCATTTTGCTTCGCAAACCGGCTTTGCCGCCCTTGTTCGTCGGGTGCATTGATGGGCCCTCTCGCAAATACTTTTGTAAAATATAGAATTTATAGTTCTTACCGAGAAATAAGAACTTTTTTCAAGGGTAAGAGAGAAAAGAAGTAAGCCACGCCTTTTGTTGTTCATGGCTGATGGGTTTATTTTTTTGTAAAAAAGAATTTAAATATTATTTTGTAAATGGCAAGAGCCGTACACATACGAAAAGCGTCGCCCAAGATGGGAGAGCACGAGAGGGCACTTCGGGCTTCGCAACTCTGAGATGGGCCCTCTCGCAAATACTTTTTAAAATAAAGTATTTATAATCCTTGCCAAGAAATAAAAAAAAAGAGGACTTATGCCCTCTCTTTTTTACTTCTCTATTAAATTTATAATTTTTAATCCCTCTTTTTGAGCCAGTTCCACAGTATATGCCGTTCCCCCGCTTTTTCTGCTTTTGTAGCAAACACAAACGGAAGAATACTCCACAAGAAGCTGATTTCGTTTATAATAACAGCTTTTTGAATAATCTCTTTGCAAATAAACAACGCTGTCTGCTTTTTTGGTCAAATTAATAAATCTATCTATTTCTTCATCAGTCCAAGACTCTTCTTTTTTATACTGCTCCAAAAAGGGCAGCACCAGCACTAATTTTATATCAGCGTACTTTTCCCTAAGACTTAAAACTGCCTCTGCTGCCATAGTGTCAAAACCTCTTGCACCACCTGCACAAAAGCATAAAAACCCCTGTAATATAAGACTTTCAACAACATTATAAATTTTTGTATATAAATCCTTGTCGGACTTTCTTATTTTTCTGTGACCTGTAAAACAAACTGTATTTTCTTTAGAATACAAAAGAACACCTTCTTTATATAATAATTCGTGTATTACAAGTTTAATTATACTGTTAAAACTCCATTTTTTCAACTATTACCCACACATAAAATTGTAGTAGTAAACGACAATATAGTGGAGGTGGTATTATTGAGAGCTAAAGATAAAAAAGAAATCAATATTACAGTAGGACAAAACATTAGATTTTATAGAGAAAAAGCAGGCTTAAATAGAGAAAAATTATCTGAATTAATAGGTGTAAGCCCTCGTTTTTTAGCCGATTGTGAATTAGGCTTTGTTGGTATTTCTCTTACAACATTAAAGAAAATATGCGAAGTTCTGGGTGTTTCTGCCGATAATATACTTTGGAATAACCAAAACCAACCAACAACTCTACAAGATATGATTGCACATATTGACCCAAAATACCACCCATATTTAGAAAAAATTATAACAACTCAACTTGAAATGATTTCACTTTTATTAAATAAAAAACTATAAATTAAATGAAAGGTAGATTTTATTGCTATCAAAAGAAAAAAAGGAAATAAACATTATTGTTGGTGAAAATATAAGACTTCATAGGGATAAATTAGGCTATAGCAGAGAAAAATTAGCCGAATTAATTGAAGTTAGTCCTCGCTTTTTATACGATGCAGAAACAGGCAGCACTGGAATTTCTATAACTACATTAAAAAAGTTGTGTGAAGTTTTAGGCATTTCTGCTGACCGTTTACTTTGGAAAAACACTGATAATAAAATTGATATTTCTGAGCGTTTATCCCATTTGCCAGATGAGTATATGGGTGTTATAGACGAACTTATACAAAAACAATTAGAAATAATATCCCTTGCATCTAAAAATGATTATAACAAAAAAGCGAGAAATTAATCAAATATATAAATATTTTTTAATTTGAGGTTTTTATGCGAGCAAAAGAGAAAAAAGAAATCAACGTTCTTGTTGGTCAAAATATTCGATTTTACAGAGAAAAAAATGGCTACACAAGAGAACAGCTTTCAGAATTAATAGATGTGAGCATTAATTTTCTTTATGACGTTGAAAGAGGCTATGCAGGTATCTCTCTTACAACATTAAAGAAAATATGCGAAGTTCTTGGTATATCCTCCGATAAAATACTTTGGAAAAATATCGACAAAATAGACCTTAACGAACATTTCTATAACATTGACCCAAAATATCACCAGCAGTTGGAAAAAATAATTCATTCCTGCCTTGAAATAATATCTATTTCATCAGAAGAAGAGTAAATTTAAAGCCATACTACAACATTCTAATTGTAATATGGCTTTTTACATGTCTTTTTTACATAAGCGGAGCAAATATCCTTAAAAATCTGCCCAGTGTCTTTTCCCAGAAAGGAATTTTACTTATATATTCATACGTTACAGGTATGCACTTTTCAAGTGTTTTCTGGAAATCTTCTTCCACATCACCAACAGCCTTGCAGCCTTCAAAATATGTGGCACACTCAAAATGAAGATACAAACTTCTAAAATCAAGGTTTATTGTACCAACAACTGCTCGCTTGTTATCGCTTACAAAGTTTTTGGCATGTATAAACCCTGGTGTATATTCGTATACCCTTACACCTGACTCAATAAGAAGCTGATAATAACTTCTTGCCATTATAAAAGGTATTTTTTTATCAGGAATATGAGGTATTATCATTTTTACATCAATGCCGCTTTTGGCAGCAGTTATCATTGAAGTTAAAAGCTCGTTATCGGGCAAAAAGTACGGCGTTGTAATATGGACATATTCCTTTGCCGTATTAAGCATGTCCATATAGACTGTTTTGCCTACCCTGTCAAATATAAGCGGGTTATCGTAAAAGGCACATATATAGCCTTCGCCTTCTTCTTCAACTGTTTCACTTAAATATCTTTTATAGTCTTCTGGCTGCTTTTCGTCTATGTTCCACATCTGAAGAAACATAAGCGTATAGCTTTGAACAGCTTCGCCTGTAACCATTACAGCAGAATCTTTCCAATGACCGAAAACTTCTTTTTCGTTTATATATTCATCAGCAAGGTTAACACCGCCATTAAAGGCACATTTACCGTCTATAACAAATATTTTTCTGTGGTCACGGTTATTTTGTATAGTACTTAAAACAGGTGCTACAGGAAGAAATACCTTTGTTTTTATATCCTTGCTTCTTAAATACTTATCATAGTTATGAGGAAGCTTTGTAAGTGTACCAAGACCGTCATACATTATTCGTACCTCTACGCCTTCTTTAACCTTTCTTTCAAGTATCTCAAGAACAGAATTCCACATACAGCCCTCTTCTATTATGAAATACTCCAAAAATATAAACTTTTCAGCCTTTTCAAGCTCAATAAGAAGCTCTTTATACTTGTCCTCTCCTGTAGGGAAGTATTTTATATTACTGCCTTTATATACTTTCATTCCAGTTATGGAGTCGATATATCTGCTTATTCTTGAAAGGTGCGGATGTGCATTTTCTATATGCTCTATAACCTCATCATCTCTGTAAATAATAGGTCTTGTTTTAAGCTCTATACTCCAAATTCTGTTTTTTACAGCAATAGCAGGAATATTAAGCCTTACAAAAAGATACAAAAGACCGCCAAAAACAGGAAATATAAGCACAGGCAGCATCCATGCCAGCTTATATGCCGGGTTATCATTTCTATTTATAATATAAACAACAACAAGAGCACTTATAATATTAAAACTTCCCCAAAGATATGAAAACATATCCCCAAGAACATCAACACCCCAAAGAAGTATAAATATCTGCATCAAAAGAAGAAACAGCATAAATCCAGCCCTTCCAAGAAGGAAGCGCTTTATGGAGTTTTTCTTGTTTTTTAAGGCTTCTTTTGTTTTATCTTTGCATATTTCCATGGCAATATCTCCTTTATATAAACAATACGTTAAATTAAGAAAATATTACTTATTATTTTTTCGTCTGTACTCAGCTTTTCTTTCTCTGTCACGCTGCTTTTTTTCCTGCTCTCTTTTCTTAATTTCTTCTGTCATATCCTTTATGTCTTCAGGAAGTTCAAGAGTCATTTTACCCAGCTTACCGCCTCTAAATTCGTCCATAAGTATTTTGGCACATCTACCACGATCTATTTCGCCGCCCTTAACAACAAAACCTCTTGCTTTGCCTATTTTTCAAATATCTCATGAACAGGCTCTATTGTATCAAACTCAACATTATATCTTTCTCTTAACCTGTCTGGATATGTTGCAACCATAAGGTTTATAAACTCATAGGCAGCTGTTTCCATATCAAGTATATCGTCATTTATAGCTCCTGTAAATGCCAGTTTAAGACCAACTTCAGGGTCTTCAAACTTAGGCCAAAGTATACCAGGAGTATCAAGAAGTTCAAAGTCTTTCTTTACTTTTATCCACTGTTTGCCTCTTGTTACGCCAGGTTTATCCCCAGTTTTAGCAGTAGTTTTGCCCACATACTTGTTTATAAATGTTGACTTGCCTACGTTAGGTATACCTACTATCATGGCTCTTACAGGCACAAATATTCTGCCCTTTTGTTTCAGACGGGCTATTTTTTCAGCCATAAGGTCTTTTGCCATATTTGTTACGGAGTTTACGCCCTTACCGCTTTTAGCATCTGTAAGAAGCACTTTAAAGCCCTTATCTTCAAAATATTTTGTCCAGATTTCAGTTGCCCTGTCATCTGCAAGGTCTGATTTATTCATAACTATAATTCTGTACTTATTTTTTGCCAGTTCGTCTATTTCAGGATTTTTGCTGCTGTAAGGTATTCTGGCGTCTATAAGCTCAATTACAACATCAACAAGGGATATGTTTTCTTCCATCATACGCCTTGTTTTTGTCATGTGTCCCGGATACCACTGTATATTCATAAAACACCTCTTTAATCTATAACTCTAAAAGGTTTTACACTTACAAAAACCTTTCCTATCATGTCACTTTTCTTAATTGCCCCAACTGCCACATAACGGCTGTCATTACTGTCGTTTCTGTTATCTCCCATTACAAAATAGCAGTCTTCAGGCACCGTATATGGAAAACTCATATCTCCAATAAAATACATGTCTTCTTTTGTATAGTCTTCGTCAATTACTTCGCCGTTAAGCACTAATTTATAATACATATGGTCTGTCCACTGGAAGTCTATTGTGTCACCCTCAACGCCTATAACTCTTTTTATAATATGTTTTTCACCAGTTGAAGCTGAGTAATCACAAATTACAATATCATCTCTTTCAGGCTCTGAAATAATATATTCAAACCTGTTTGCCAGTACAATATCACCATGATGGAAGTTTGGCTCCATAGAAGAGCCTTTAACCATAACAGGGCATACTATAAAATTTCTTACTATAAGAGCAATTATAACTACCACAACTATGGAAATTATCCACTCTTTAACCTCTTTTTCCTTGCGTTTTTTACGAAGTTCACTCATAGCAGTTAATACCTTTCTTCTAAACATAAAGCCTGACGCTTACTGCGTCAGGCTTTAAATGGATTATTTTATAACTTCTTTAACTTTAGCTGCTTTACCAACTCTGTCTCTTAAGTAGTAAAGTTTAGCTCTTCTAACAATACCGCGTCTTACAACTTCGATACGGTCAATTCTTGGTGAGTGAAGTGGCCATGTTCTTTCAACACCAACGCCTGAAGCGATTCTTCTAACTGTGAAAGTTTCTCTAACGCCGCCGTTCTGTCTTTTGATAACAACGCCTTCAAACATCTGAAGTCTTTCTCTTGTACCTTCTACAACCTTTGCGTAAACACGGATTGTGTCACCTACATTAAATGCAGGGATTTCGCTTTTAAGCTGAGCCTGTTCAATGCTCTTAATTACTTCGTTAACCATTTTTAACGTCCTCCTAAAACTACACAGACGTTCTTGCCATATCCATACAATGACAGCGGACCGTCCTTAATACAATACGGAAAATATGTTATCACATAAAGTCCACTTTTGCAAGGCTTTTTTAATTTAATTACAGCCTATTTTTAATATTTAATAATAGACTCAACAGCATATCCATCAAGAAGGTCTCTGCCGTTAAGATTTTCAAGCTCAATTAAAAATTCAAATGCCATAACCTTACCACCAAGGCTTTCAACAAGCTCTGCTGCTGCCTTTGCAGTACCGCCTGTGGCAATAAGGTCGTCAATAATAACTACCTTTGTGCCTTTTTTAATGGCATCCTTATGTATTTCGATTTCTGCCTCACCATATTCAAGGCTGTATTTTGTGCTTACTGTTTCTGCTGGAAGTTTGCCCTTTTTTCTAATAGGAATAAAGCCTTTTTTCATGGCATAAGCTACAGGCATGCCAAATAAAAAGCCACGGCTTTCAGCACCTATAACATAATCAAAATCAAACTTCTTTAAGTTTTCAACCATTCTGTCTATAGCTTCAACCATATATTCAGGGTCTTTAAGAAGTGTTGTTATATCCCTAAATATAATTCCTTCCATAGGGAAATCCTTTATGTCTCTTATTTTTGATGATAAATCCATAAAACCTTTACCTCCGCAGTAATTTTAAATTTTATCAAAAACGCATATCTTTTATGGTAAGCTGAATATTTTCCATTCCATTAAAACGGTTTACGGAAATATTATATAGGATATCCATTTCTACTTCAATATTATCTCCGCTTAAAATCCTTTTTACTTCATTTTTTGTAAAACGCTTTTCTATTTCTGTGCAGAACATATCGTATCCCTTAAAGCTTACGCCCTCCATATAATCGCCATTTTTGTCCTTAAAAAGCATTTTCATCATATCCCTATTTTTGCCCATAAGAGTAACTTTAATGCATTTTACGCCAACAGAAGCAAACACAGGTGATGGATTTTCTTTGCCAAAAGGCGAAAGACGCTCTAATTCATAAGCACACTCCATTGTAATCTGGTTAAAATCAAGTATTTGCTCTATTCTTGTTACTTCTGTAAGGTCATCTTCTGTAAGAGGAGAATTTTCGTTAAGCCTTTGCCTTAAAACATCAATATTTTTTTCTTCAAGTGAAAGACCTGCTGCCATAGGGTGACCGCCAAACTTATAAAAAAGGTCTTTGCATTTTGAAAGCTCCTCAAATATATTATAGCTTTCAATGCTTCTTGCAGAGCCTTTAGCCATTTTATCACCCTTTGTAAGAAGTATAACCGGCTTATAATAAATTTCTTTTACCCTGCCTGCCACAATACCTGCTATGCTTTCGTGTACATCAGGGCAGTATATAACAAGGACGCTGTCTTTATTAAGACCATTTTTCTCAACATTTTCAACTGCCTCTTCAACAGCCTTTGTTGTCATAGCCTTTCTTTCGTTATTAAGCCTTGCAAGGTACGCTGCCGTATCCATGGCTTTTTTGCCGTCTTCCTCTATAAAAAGCTCAACAGCCTCTTTTGCCTCCTCAAGCCTGCCTGTGGCATTTATACATGGCCCTATTATAAACCCTGCATGGTATTCCCTTAAAGGGCCTTCTATTCCTGCCTCTGCCATAAGGGCTTTAAGACCTTTATTTTTACAATCAGCGGCTTTATAAAGACCATTTTTGGCAATTATCCTGTTTTCGTCCATAAGGTCTACAATATCGCAAATTGTGGCTATGGCTGCAAATGACAAAAACTCATCATCAAACACAAATTCTCTGTTCATTTTTTCAAAAAGAAGTTTTGAAAATTTATAGCTCATGCCTCCGGCACAAAGCTTTTTAAATGGATAATTACAGTCGCTTCTTTTGTTGTCAATAACGGCAGAAGCAGGTGGCAAAACATCGTGCTTCACTCCATTTTCCTCTGTTTCAAAAGGCGCTTCGTGGTGGTCAAGTATAACTACTTCCATACCAAGAAATACTGCCTCTTTAATTTCTTCGTATGCAGCTATACCATTATCACAACAAAGTATAACATCTGTATTTTCTTCCTTTAAGTGGTGTATGGCATCTATATTCATGCCATAGCCTTCTTTTTGTCTGTGCGGAAGATAATAGCTTACGTTGCCATTTAAATGGCGTATAGTTTTATAAAGTATAACTGTGCTTGTTACACCGTCAACGTCGTAATCGCCGTAAACAACTATTTTTTTATTATTTTTTATGGCATTTTCAATTATATCAATGCCCTTTTTCATATCCTTCATTAAATAGCCGTCATACATATCCTCCATTGGGCAGTAAAGAAACTTTTCTATAGTCTCTTTTGTGCCAAGACCTCTATTTGCAAGGACATTAGCCGTAACCTGAGAAATTGAAAACACCTCAGCTATTTTTTCTGTATATGCCTTATTTCTTTTAAGAACCCATTTTGCCATATTTTTCTGTCCTCCGAAACAAAAACCGCCTTTAAGGCTGTTTTTTAAGGCATCTAAAAATAATGCTCTTTTTTCAAACACCTAAAAGACGGCTTATATTTCATTATTTATCTTTTTTAATCATGTACAACATAGAGCCTGAAAGGAATATTGAAGAATACATACCGCTTATTACACCAACCATTATTGGAAGGGCAAATTCCTTAACGGAATTAACTCCGCATACATAAACGGCACCTATGGCAAGAAATGTTGTTAAAGATGTATAAACACTTCTTCTAAGAGTCTGTTTTACGCTTATGTCCACAAGGTCTTCATTAGAAAGCCTTTCGCCCATATTTTTGTTTTCACGTACTCTGTCAAATATAACTATAGTTGCATTTATTGAATAACCAAGAACTGTAAGCACTGCCGCTATAAATGAGTTATTTACAGGTATTCTGAACACTGCATAAAAAGCAAGCATTATAAGCACGTCATGGCAAAGGGCAAGTATTGAGCTTACGCCCATTTTAAAATCACTAAATCTAAATGTGATGTATATAAGCATTGCTGCACATGATATTAAAACAGCTATAAGTGCCTTTTGCTGCATTTCACCGCTTACTGTTGCACTTATATCTTCAATACTTAAAATATTGTCCTTTGTAATACCAAATTCATTTATAAAAGCTTCTGTAAGAGCTGTTCTTGTTTCGCTGTCGATATTTTGAAGCTTAATAGAAACTTCGTTTGTGCCAAGTATCTTCTGGATTTGAGGATTTGACTGACCTGTTACTTCTTCGCATACAGCAGCCACATCATCATTATTAAATTCCTTACCCATATCAACAGTAATTGCTGTACCGCCTGTAAATTCTATGTCGTAGTTAAATATGCCTTTTCCACCTACACCATTAACTGCCATAGATACAATACCACAAGCTATAAGAACTATTGAAAGAGCAAAATATTTAGCTCTGTGTTTAACAACATTAAATTTCTTTTCTGCAGCTTCTTTTTTGTTTTCTTTAATGCCATAAAGCGCATTTGATGTTAAACCAAGACCAATAAAGCCTTTAATTATAAGTCTTGTAACAACAATTGCTGTAAACATAGAAACAACAATACCAATCATAAGAGTATATGCAAAGCCTCTTATTGTACCTGTACCCATAAAATAAAGTACAAGAGCAGCTATAAATGTTGTTATGTTTCCGTCAAGTATTGCAGGAAGAGCTCTTGAAAAGCCTGATTTAACAGCTACTCTTAATGTCTTTCCGGAAAGTACTTCTTCTTTAAGTCTTTCAAATATAATTACATTGGCATCTACTGCCATACCTACAGAAAGTATAACACCGGCAATGCCAGGAAGTGTAAGAGTTATATTTAAAGCACTTATTATAATTATTTCAAGAGCAAGATATATGCAAAGAGCCCAGTCTGCTGCAAAGCCAAGAAGTCTATATGCAAGGAGCATAAAGAGGAATACAAGACCTATACCTATTGCAGCTGCAACAGTACTTGTTTCAAGGGCATTAGCGCCAAGTCTTGCACCGATGTTGCTCATTTCTATTACAGAAAGATTAAAAGGCATGGAGCCTTCTCTTATAAGGCTTGCAAGGTCTTCAGCACTTTCACCTGTGAAGCTGCCTGTAATCATACATTCACCAGTTGATATTTCATTTTGAACAACAGGTGAGCTTATAACATCTTCGTCCATAACTATTAATATTGGCTTACCGATGTTATTTTTAGTAGCCTCTGCAAATGCTGCTGTACCTTCTGCATCAAACTTTAATGATACATACGGCTCAGAAGCTGAGTCTTTGCTTACCTTACCTACTTCTTTTCTTGCATCTTCAACCTCAGCACCTGTAAGTACAACTGTGCCATCTTCTGTTAAAAACTGGAGCTGTGCAGTTTTTCCAAGCTCGTTTATAGCTTCTTCTGCATCTTCAACACCAGGTATTTCAACCCTGATTCTGTTTGTGCCCTGTCTTGCGGCTTCTGCTTCAGACCAACCTTTTCTGTCAAGACGCCTTTGTATAAGACTTACGGCTGTTGCCATTTCATCGTCTGTTACATCTTCCTTTTGAGCCTCATAAACAATAGATACACCGCCGCTTAAGTCAAGACCAAGCTTAATATCTCTTATGCTTAAAAGACCGTTTGAGTTAACACCGAAGAAAGCTGCAACAGAGAAAAGAGCAGCTGCTATAACAAGCACCGCAAGAACTACAAGGCTTTTACCTTTGCTGTTCATTTAGTTTTCCTCCTGAAATTCCTTTGCCTTAATCATAATTGCACATTCAACACGTTTTTTCTGTAAATCACAGCTAAGCTTATAAGGCTTTAATATATCGCCGTTAAGCTGATATGCATTTGCTGCACAGCCGCCACTGCAGTAGAATCTGCACCAGCATTTTTTGCAGTCCTCTTTAGCATATACGTTGCATTTTTCAAATTCTTCACGTATATCCATTCTTTCTACGCCGTCAAAAACTGTACCCATTTTGAAGTCATCAAGACCTACAAACTGATGACATGGATAAAGGTCGCCTTCTGGAGTTACGGCAAGATATTCTGTACCACTGCCACAGCCTACAAGTCTTTTAGCCACACATGGACCGCCTGAAAGGTCAATCATAAAGTGGAAGAAATTAAAATCTCTCTTACCGCCTTCTTTATGTCTTTCATAAAGCTCACATGCAAGCTTTTCATATTCTTCGTAAACCTTTGGAAGATCTTCTTCTCTTATTGTATAGTCTTCTGTTTCTTCGCCTACAACTGGCTCAACTGAAATCTGTTTAAAACCTAAATCTGCCATATGAAGAACGTCTTTTGAAAAATCAAGGTTATGTCTTGTAAATGTTCCTCTTATGTAATAGTCTGTCTGATTTCTGCTTTCAGCAAGCTTTATAAACTTAGGCACTATAACGTCATAGCTGCCCTGTCCTCCAGCTCTTGGACGCATTCTGTCGTTTACTTCTTTTCTACCGTCAAGGCTTATAACTACGTTGTGCATGTTTTTATTTATGTAGTCCTGAATTTCGTCATCAAGGAGTATACCGTTTGTAGTAATTGTGAAACGGAAGTTTTTGCCGTATTTAACTTCTTCCTCTCTTGCGTATTCCACAATTTCCTTAACTACTTCAAAATTCATTAAAGGCTCACCGCCAAAGAAGTCAACTTCAAGGTTTCTTCTTGAGCCGCTGTTTTTGATTATAAAATCTATGGCAGCCTTTCCTACCTTGGCACTCATAAGGCTTCTGTGACCATGGTATTCGCCTTCTTCTGCAAAACAGTATCTGCATTTTAAGTTACAGTCATGGGCAATATGAAGGCAAAGCGCCTTTACAACTGGCTGTCTTTTGCCTACCATATCAAGTACGTTTTCATACTCGTCTTCTGTAAAAAGCATGCCATTATCTTTAAGCTCTTTCATTTCAGAAACGGCTTCTTTTATTTCTTCTTCAGAATACTTGTCTGAAAATTTATTTATAATTTCTGCCTCGCTCATGTTTTCAAATGCATCTGCAAGGTCGTATATAATATCATCCACCACATGAACAGCACCGCTATTTACGTCCATAACAACATTAACGCCATTCATACTAAATTTATGGATCATGATGTTCTCCTTTCCAAATCAAAAAAACTTCGTTACAAAAAAATTCAGGTGCAGATACATCTGCACCCCATACCTTCAAAACAAATATAATTTTAAAAAAATAAAACAGCTGGAAGGTATAGGGAACCAAAGAGGTTCCTTATTGTAATCCGCAGACGGAATTGACTTCCGTCGAGGAAAAAAGAAAGTTTCAAGGCAGATATTGCCGCAGGAACTTTCTTTTTATACCGCCAGTAACCTAGGCAAAATCCTGATTTTGCCTAAAATAGGTGCAGAAGCTTTCTGCACCCGTCTTAAACAAGCTTAATCACTTAAACAGAAATTATCTGTTTTCACATGCCTGGTTTGCTACAGTACATGATGTTTTGCAAGCTGACTGACATGATGTCTGGCATTCGCCGCAGCCGCCTTTAGCGATTGTATTTTTAAGCATGCATGTATTTAATGTTTTAACATGTTTCATATATATCGTCCTCCTTTAAAATAATCAAAAATATCTTACTGCATTATATCATGTATATAAGATTTTGAAAAGTCATTTTTTGGTGTTAATTCCAAAAATACCGCCTAAGGCTCCTCCTATAAGTGAAAATACAAGGCATAAAACCTTACCAGAAGTAAAATCTGTATTTTTGCCAAATATATAAAATATAGCCATAAGTATTGCCGCATATATAAGTCCGCCTAATGCACCCCAAAGTATGCCTCTTTTTTCCATACCTGATGCCGTTATATATCCGGCAGCAGCGGCACTTATAAATGTTGATACAAAAGAAAGTATTTTTATTGTGTCTTCATTTGCCTTGCCATATGTAAGAAGAATTGCAGACACTATAAACACTACTGCCGTAATTATATATGCTGCTAAAGCAGCCTTAATATAGTTTTTAAATGAGCCATTTATTTGTTTGTTTTTTTCAGCCATAAATATACGCCTCCCTTTTGTAAAATTTTATTCCAAAAATTACAAAAATATTCATGGTCAAGTTTTTTGTGTTATAATCTAATATTAAAAGAGGTGATTTATATGGAAAAATATATTGATCTTCATACACATTCCACATTTTCCGATGGAACATATACCCCTGAGGAAATAATGGCAGAAGCATCAAATTTAAATTTAAAAGCTGTTGCCCTTACAGACCACGACACAGTTAGCGGCATAGAAGACTTTAAAAAAGCCGGCGAAAAATACGGCGTAGAAGCCATAAGCGGTATAGAACTTGCAGCATACTATAACTTTTTAGGCAATAAAAAAGAAATCCATATTGTAGGTCTTTTTGTTGACCATTTAAATCCATATATTATAGAAAAAACAAAAGAAATAAGTGCAGAAAGACTTTCAAGAAATGAAAAAATGGCTGAAAAGCTTACATCAATAGGCTTTCCTATGACACTTGATGAGCTTAGGGAGTTTTCACACTATGGAAACATAACAAGAGCCCATTATGCAAGGCTTATGGTTAAAAAAGGCTATATATCCACAATAAAGGAAGCCTTTGAAAAATATATATCTTCTGGCATGCCTGGCTTTGTGCCACGAAACCTTATTTCGCCCAAAGAAGCAATAGATATTATTACAAAAAGCGGCGGAGTAGCAATACTTGCTCACCCTACTCTTTATGGTATGGACTACCACAACATAAGAAATATGGTAAAAGACCTTAAAGAAATTGGTCTTAAGGGTATGGAAGTAATGTATTCCACATACAAAAGCGAGCAGGAAAGAGAAATTACCCGCATAGCCACAGAAGAAGAACTTTTGTTTAGTGGCGGCAGTGACTTCCATGGTCTTAACAAAAAAGATATATTCCTTGGCACAGGAAAAGGCAATTTAAAAATACCATACAGCTTTTTAGAAAAAATCAAAGAAGAAAGGAACTGATAGACATGAAAAAAATATTACCAGAAAACATTAACGACAACATTTTTAAGCTTATAGGCAAAGACTGGATGCTTGTAGCAGCCCAAAAAGACGGCAAAGTTAACGCCATGACAGCTTCATGGGGCTTTGGCGGTGTTATGTGGGGCAAAAATGCCGTTGTAGTAGGTATTCGTCCACAGAGATACACAAAGGAATTTGTTGATAATGGCGATACATTTTCAATAACAATACTTCCTGAAAGCTACAGAGAAACTATGTCTTACTTTGGTACAGTTTCAGGTCGTGACGAGGACAAAATAGCAAAAACAGGTCTTACAGTTGCCCATGACGAAAACACACCTTATTTTGAAGAAGGCAGACTCGTTCTTATTTGCAAAAAAATGTATTCACAGGAAATTAAAGAAGAAAACTTCATTGATAAATCAATTATAGATAAATGGTACCCAAATAAAGACTACCACATGATGTATGTAGCAGAAATAATTGATGTTTTAGAAAAATAATAATCAAAAAGGAGAACAGAAATGTTCTTCTTTTTTATTGTACATAAAATATTTTTTATCACATTTAGTTAGCGGAAAGGTTTGGGAAACGAAGAGTTTCCCAAATGGAATCCGCAGGCGGAATTCACTTCCGACGAGTAAAAGCAAAGCACCTGACGAACTAAGACGGCAAAGCCGTTTTCCAAAGGAAAATGCCGACAGTGAGTTTCAAGGCTTTTTAGCCGATGGAACTTGGCACCCACAAAGATGTGCGGGTCAGCGAAGCTGACTTTTCGAAGAAAAGTGCTGACCATGTGCTTTATACTTCTGTCTTCTCGTCAAAGGCTTGAATGAAATGAGCCTTTGACGAAATTGTATTATTACAATTCTAAATATTGTACCCATACAACTCATCTGTTTTTTGTCACTTATATAGATATTAAATATATTGTATGGTATCGTTTTATAATAAAAAATAAAGGAGGAATATATATGAATAACTTAAACACAAAAGAAATAGCTAAATGCGGTTTAATGGCTGCCCTTGTTTTCATATTCACATACACATTTAAAATACCTTCTCCAAATGGATATACTCATTTAGGTGACGCTTTTATACTTATTGCTGTACTTGTTTTAGGCAGACAAAAAGGTGCTTTTGCAGGCGGTATAGGTGCTGCTCTTGCAGACTTTGCAGGAGGATATGCTGTTTGGATACTTCCTACATTTATAATTAAGTTTATAATGGCATATGTTATGGGATTATTTACTGAAAAAATACTTTCTTCATCATCATGGGGATATATTGCAGGGTCAGTTATAGGCGGCATTATACAGATAGCTCTCTATACTTTAGTAAAAATACCTCTTTTCGGTATTTCTTATGCCATAGTAAGACTTCCAGGGCTTACAATTCAGACAATTTGCGGCATTATTATAGCCGTTATACTTGTAGGAGTACTTGATAAATCAAAAGTGCTTAAATTTGTTAAGGAGATGTAATAATATGAAAAAAATAGACGCTCATGCTCATGTAGGAGAATTTGGTGGCTGGGCAAATGTTTCAATAACTCCTGAAGAGCTTATAAAACAAATGGACGATTTTGAAATAGAAAAAACAATACTTTGCGCACAGCCAAACGACCTTTGCCTTAAAACAAGGGATGCATATCCAGAGAGAATAATAGGACTTGTTTATCCTAACCCTTATGACGGTGAAAAGGCTGTTGACGAAATTTACGATTATGTTCAAAATAAAGGCTTTAAGGGCATAAAATGCAATCCTTTACGCCATGCTTATGTTGCCGACAGTGAAGTAATGGACCCTATTATGAAAGCTGCAGAAGATCTTAATATTCCAGTTTTCATGCATAGTGGTCACGCACCATACTCATTGCCTTGGAGCATTGGACTTTTAGCCGAAAGGTACCCAAAAGTAAATCTTGTTATGATACACATGGGTCATGGTCATGGTGTTTATATTGATGCAGCATTAAAAATGGCTAAAAGATACCCTAATATTTATCTTGAAATGTCAGGCATGCCTATGCCATCAAAAATTAAAGAAGCCTACGAAACAATAGGTCACGACAGAATAATGTTCGGCACAGATGCACCTTTCCACCCTGCTGCTGTTGAAGCACAGAAAGTACTTTCAAGCGGTCTTGATGAAAAGGCTATGGAAGATGTTTTCTATAATAATGCAGCAAAATTAATGAAGCTTATATAAACATAAGTAAATTTTATATCTATATAGATTGATATAACCCCTCCTGATATGATATTATATTTATGTTGTTTTATAGATATAGTTCTTTGGGAGGTATTTTTTATGATTATTGATGGAAATGAAAAAGAAAAAGCTGCCATGAAAGAATTTCATAAGGGCAACAGAGAAAAAGGACTTATATTACAGGAAGAATTTGCGGCAGAATTTAGAAAAGAATTTGCACAAAAAGACCACTGCAGCTGCACAAAAAGCTGCCGATACCACGGCAACTGCAAAGAATGCGTGGCAATACACAGAGCACATCAGGAACACCTTCCAAACTGCTTTAGAACAATGATAAACGAAAAAATAAAAATACTTTCTGAACTTACAGAGCATACAGTAAAAGAAATTATATAAAAATAAAAGTGGAACACTTCGTTCCGCTTTATTTTTATTGTACGCCGAACAGGTATGACAAAACCCCCAGTTCAACTGGGGGTAGGTAAAAATACTTTAGTATAAGAAAGAAACCTCCTGCGTTATAATGAAAATGGTCTGGCAACCAAAATTATAGA
>CALWHO010000180.1 GCA_944380405.1 uncultured Lachnospiraceae bacterium | reverse complement strand
TACAACAATAGACGCATTAAGACAAAGCTAAAGGGCTTGCCGCCTGCTATTTACAGACAACAAGCCCTTATGGCTTCTTGAACAGTTTTTATTTAAAATTTTTGTCTAACTTTTTGGGTTCAGTTCACATTTGAGTCTGTTTTTTATTTCTCATAAATTAAATTATCAACAACGCTGATCCAAACATCACTGTTATTTATTTTATATCCACCCTTCTCAGAGCTTTCGTATAAATAATTTATGTTATTTTCTCCTAAAAGTATATGGAAAGGCTTATTATTATATATACCGTTTATTTCATACTTAACTTTTGAACCTTCAAAAGGTGCAAAATTAGTTTTTACTCTTTTGCCTTCCATAAGAATAACATATTTTTCAAGGCTTTTTGTATCAATTTCTTCTGTTATGTCTTTTTTACCATTATCTACAAATACATCAACACTGTGTATTTCAATATTGTTCTTTGAACTAAAAAACTTCTGAGGTACAAAAAACATAAAGCTTCCTGCTGCTGCAAAAATCAAAACAACAATAAATATTATACGCTTTTTGCTAATCATGTTTTACCACCTCACAAAAAAGCCATCTTTACACTTCAAGGTCTTTTTGAGCACACAAAAGATGATACCTCATAGCAAGCATAGCTCCTTCTTCATCTTTGTCCCTTATAAACTGCAATATTTTCATGTGGTTTTCAAGTGAATTTTTCTTCATTCTTGAAATTATAACTTCGTCACCTTTTGCAGATGTTTTAGTCATTGAAAAATATGCCCATTGCCATTCGCCCATTTTTGATATATATCTTTCTATAATTTCGTTTCCAGTTGCAGCTGCTAATGCTCTGTGGAACTCAAAATCCATTTTGAAAAAAGACATATCGTTATCTTCTATAAGGTCATTTGTTTTAATTACAATTTTTTCTAAATTAATAATGTCTTCTTTCGTTGCGTTCCTTACAGCAAGGCGTATGGCACCTACTTCCCAAATTTTTCTGGCTTCATACCAGTCGTTAAGTACCTTTTTTTGTCTTTCGCTGAACTTGGAGCTATCTGAAGTGCCAAAAAGCATTTCCTCCGATACAAAAGTTCCAACACCTCTGCGTATTTCCAAAAAACCTTCTGCCACAAGATATTTTATACCTTCTCTTACAGCTGGTCTGCTTACATTAAACATCAATGCCAGTGTTCTTTCATTGGGCAGTTTATCTCCAGGCAAATATTTCTTTTCCGTAACTATCATTTGTCTTAACTCGTTTGCAATTTTTGAGCTTAAAGATTCTTCTGCCATAGAAAACACCTCGCGAAATGTATTTGTTTTATTATACCATACCGGTATACCAAATCCAAATATTTTAATAAATACAAAAACTCCTGTCCTTCCGGACAGGAGTCTTTATTTATGCCATTACGGCGTAATTTTTAAAATTAGTCGCAAAGACGAAGATATGATTCAAGACGATCCTTAGCATCAACAACAGCTTTGTCGAAGAGTTCATCAGCGATTTCAGGGAATTTTCTGTAAAGTGATGAATAACGAACTTCTGACATAAGGAACTGTTTGAAGTCACCCTTAGGTTCATGTGTTGAGTCAAGTGTGAATGGATTCTTGCCCTGTTTCTTAAGTTCAGGGTTGAATCTATAACAATGCCAGTAACCAGCTTCAACAGCTGCTTTAGCGTGAGCCTGAGCATTGCTCATACCACCCTTGATACCGTGGTTGATACATGGAGCGTAAGCGATAACGATTGATGGACCATTGTATTCTTCAGCTTCTTTAATAGCTGTAAGTGTCTGCTGAAGGTTGTAACCCATAGCAACCTGTGCTACGTATACATAACCATAGCTCATGCACATCATACCAAGGTCTTTCTTCTTTGTCTTCTTACCAGCAGCAGCGAACTGAGCAACAGCAGCAGTTGGTGTAGCTTTTGAAGACTGACCGCCTGTATTTGAGTAAACTTCTGTGTCAACACAGATGATGTTTACGTCTTCGCCAGAAGCCATTACATGGTCAAGACCTGAGTAACCGATGTCGTATGCCCATCCGTCACCACCAACAATCCACTGTGACTGTTTGATGAAGTAGTCTTTTCTGTCATAGATTTCTTTAACTTCTGGTTTGTCAGCACCGTAAGCTTCGAGAGCAGCTGTGAATTTTTCAGCTCTTTCGATTGTGCCAGCTGACTTCTTGTAGTTTTCAGCCCATTCAGTTGCAGCTGCTTTAAGAGCTTCATCTGTTGTGTTAGCGATAAGTTCGTCAACCTGAGCTTTTAACCAGTTACGTACTGCAGTTGTACCAAGGAACATACCGTAGCCATATTCAGCTGTATCTTCGAAAAGACCACAGCCCCAAGCAACGCCTCTGCCCTTCTTGTCTGTGCAGTATGGGATTTCTGGAGAACCACCCCAGATATGTGTACAACCAGCTGAGTTAGCAACTTTCATTCTGCCGCCAACAAGCTGTGTGATAAGTTTAAGGTAAGGTGTTTCACCACCACCTGCACAAGCACCTGAGAATTCAAGGTATGGTCTAAGGAACTGGCTTCCTTTAACAGTACCTTTTTGTTTGTTGTCAATGTCTTTATAAGTA
>CALWHO010000179.1 GCA_944380405.1 uncultured Lachnospiraceae bacterium | reverse complement strand
GAAAAGATTGCAAATAACAGCGAAGATGAAAAGTGGCTTAAGATAAGTAAGTTTATGGAAGAAAATGAATATATAATGAATGCTGACATACGAAATATGTTTGGTGTTTCCTCTGCTACAGCAAGCAGAATGCTTAATAGGTTATCTTCTGATGGTAGACTTCAGAGGGTGAGAGTTGGGTCACATTGGGGGTATAGGGTTAATAGATAAGTAATAACGTTAATATTTGGGGAGGCTTTTATGGAGGATAATATATATACATTAAGAAAAATGCTAATAAAAATAATATCTGAAGAATTTTGCATAAAAGAAAATGATGTAGTTGAGAGTTGTGAGTTTAATTTTGATAAAATATATCAGGCTGTATATAATGTATTGGATAAAGTGCTTAGGAAAAAAAGATATATTATTTTAAAAAGAAAAGGCAAGAAGAACTATCAGATTGATGATAGAGGCAAGGATTTAGTAAGAACATTATTTTATTCAGTTGTGGACATAGAAGATAAAAATTCAAATAGCTTGCCGAAAAAGACAGAAATATATGTTGATTTTAATAAAAATGAAAAAAGTCTTATAGAGTCATATATGGCAAAATTTCAATATAAAAACTTTATGAAATCTAACAGTGATTTTGAAGTTAACTATTTTACAAATATTTTTAATGATATGGTAGACAGATTTATTTATAGCAGCAAAGAGATAGCAAGAAGGCATTATACTGTAATTAAAGTTATTAAAAAATCGATGAGGGAGAGAATAGAGCTAGGAGGGGTAGTAAATATAAAAAACAGAAAGTATAAAAAAATGAGGAAAGGTAAAAAGAATGAATTAAAAATAGATTTTGAGGATTTTTTATATGAAAGATACTTAAAGAGATTAGAAAAATTGGAGCAGTCATCGGGAGATATAACTATGAACCGTGATATGTATTTTATTTTGAGAAATAATGGATATAATTACTATAAAAACTTTAAAGAAACTTTTAATTTTGATTTTATTAGTTTAATTAGAAATAGTAAAATATTTCCTGGATACATTGATAGTTTTGGAGAAGAATACGCTGATGAAATTGCGGATAGTGTTGCTATTTCTTATGTAAACGAATTCTGTGAATTCTATGAGACTAGTAAAAAAAATATAAATATTAATTTGCTAAAAACTCTAAATAAGGTTAAGAGCAATACTAGTGGGCATATGTTTAATTTGGAAAATATTAAACAAATTAAATTAAGTCAACTTTCTGAAAAAGAAAAATTTGCTTTAGCATATAATACTTTTGTAATATTTAATGAAGTATATTTTGATAGAATAATAGTTAATTTTGCTCAAGGTGTAGATCCAACACTGTATAGCAGATTAAAGAAATTTGATGAAAATAACTAATTACATAAAGTCCCGCAATATTAAACATAAATATTTATGTTTAATATTGCGGGACTTTTAATTTATATGGATTTCCGGAAGTCATTATACTTGTGTATGTTTAGGAACTATAATACTTATGAGCTCAATAAAGGCCTGTATTTATTATGGAGGAAAGTTATGAGTAAAAAACTAAAAAAACTACTTAAAAAGAGCGATAAGTTTTTAACAAAGTTTGAAAAGAAATATAACATTTATGAAGATTTAGAATATGATTTTTCGGATGATGAATATGATGAAGAAGTATACGAAGATGACATATATGATTATGATTCGTATGCATTTGAGTATGATGATTTATGTCCATATGAAGAGGTATATGAATCAAATAATACGTTTTCAATTGCAGACCCCATTTATATTGATGATCCCAAAAAAGCTATCCCCAGCTGCAGAATGTATGATCGACTTTGCCAGCAGTTTGAGTTTGCTGTATGTGATGACAATATAATTTACCAGTATATATGGGAAATGGGTTTTTATAAAAGGCTAAGTAGCGGTGGATTAGCTAATTTAATAGCTCAGTCCCTAACAGACAGAGAAAATAAAACTGTAACAACTTACAAGGTAAAAGAGGTTGAAGAACGCATAAAACGTGAATGCAGTAGAAGATTTACATCCAATGATATAAATTCTTCAAAAGATCTGTTAAATTGTCGAAATGGGGTTTTATCCTTTTATAGAGGACAAATAGATATTTTTGAACATTCATCATCATATATTTTTGATTATTGTATAGATGCAGAATATTATGATTATGATGATTTGGATAGAGCAGAAAACTTCGAAAAGTTCTGTAATACATCTTTAGGTGGGGATGAAAATAAAAGACAGCTTCTTTTGGAATTTTTTGGATATTGCCTCAGTGACAGCAATGATGCTAAAAAAATATTGTTTTTAAACGGAAAGCCAAATTCTGGAAAAAGCATTGCCCTTAAATTTTTACAGAATTTAGTTGGCGATGAATGTGTATCAAATATTTCAATACATGAATTAAATACACCCTTTAATCGTGCCCAGCTATTAGGCAAAAAAATTAATATACAGGCTGAAATGAAAACATCGCCTCTTAATGATATTTCAATTATTAAAGCAATTACAGGTGGAGATAACATTACAGCTGAATATAAGGGTAAGGACGCTTTTTCCTTTATGCCAAAGTGCAAGCTTATATTTGCTGGTAATGCTTTGCCAGGTACAACCGATTTTGAAGCTACAAAGGCTTTTGTAAATAGAATTGCAGTGTTGCTTTTTAATAAAAGTATTTCTGTAGAAGAACAGGATAAGGAGCTTTTCCAAAAACTTTGGAAAGAAAGAAACTGGATTTTTTCATTATCTATGAGAGCTTTGTTGGAACTTATGGAAAGAGGATATGTTTTTACACAAAATGAAGATTCGGAGAGGTTTATTGCTTCATATTCAATAGAGGCAGACCCAATTCAGCGATTCATGGATGAGGAAATAGAATTTATTCAAAATGGAGATATACCAGTTAAGAGCTTATATGAAAGCGTAAGGTTATATTGTATACAAAATGGATTTCAAATTCCTAGTGATAGAGATATAGGAAAAGCCCTTTTGGAAAAGTATAACATATCAAAAAAGAGGATTAACAAAGATGGTTTGAATGTCTATCGTTTTATAGGAATAGGATACAAAGATGGAAGTGATATATATGAAAAGTATTAAATACTTTGTAGAAATTTGGATTGAACGCAAAAAAGAATTTATATCATATAATACATATTTAATCTATATGAGAGCTATGGCAATTATAGAAGGATCAAAGTCGCTGGATCTTCCTGTTGATAAACTTTCAGCCTACAATATTGAAATATTTTTTGAAGAGCTTTTCTCTTTATATAGCTCTTCAACGATTAAAACTTGTAGTCTTGTACTTAAAGCTGGCTTTAATATTGCCAAGGAATGTGGTTATATTAATGAATTACCTTATTGGAAAGTTGCTGGTGGCAGCATAAAAGAAAAAAGTGCTCTTTCAAAAGAAGAAACAGGTATATTTTTAAACCTGATTAAAGAAAGAAGCTATGGAAATGTACTTACTTTTCAGTTGTTTACAGGAATGAGAATAGGTGAAGCTACAGGTCTTACATGGAATTGTATAGATTTGGAAAAAAATTTAATAAATATAATCAAGGCTGTGCAAAGAGAGAAAAGCGGGCTTACTGTAGGATTGCCTAAAAATAATAAGTGCAGAAGTATTCCAATAAATGAAGTGGCAAAGGAGATTATCTATAGACAAAAGAATGTATATAACAAGCTTTGTGGAAACAGAGGGTTTTATGATAAAAACTTAGTTTTTTCGACAAAAAGTGGAAAACCTTATGATACTTCTTTTTTAAATAAGAAGTTGAAAGAAATTTCAAATGACATGGAGCAATACTATGCAAAAAACGGTATTCATAAGAGGTTTGATATATCCACGCACACACTTCGTCATACATACGCAACACATTTGATGGAGAAAGGTGTTCCTCTAAAAATAATATCAGAACTTTTGGGACATTCCTCAATTGTTACAACTGCCGATACGTATTGTCACGTATCACAAGAGCAAAAGGCTACAGCGGCAGAGATGTTCCATGTTCCAACTCCTTTATAAATTTGGTTATAAAGTAAGGAGAACATTTTGCATATGTTTTAAAATTTTATTGGTGCTTTGGAATTTGATATCTGTAAAGCCTTATATTTACAGGCTTTATAGTTATTCCAGAGTTTAAATTTATTTAGTTACATGAGGATTATTACGGAACAAAAATATTTAAGTAGTAAAAAATATGTTACGGTCATATATTTAATTATAATCTTTTGGACAAGGGGGATCCGCTTATGAAAAAGAAAGGGCTTAAGTATATATTCCATGATGCTAATCCGCCTGAGATAACAGCAGAAAAAATTATGGAAATTTTCACCAAAAGCAATATTAAAAAGATTGAAAATGCAATACATAAAAGTGTAGATAAAGAAGCTGTATAAACAAATGAAAAATAAAAAGCCGCTTACAATAAGTAAGTGGCTTTTATAATAAAGGAGTGTATGGTATGAATATAGCAGCATATTGCAGAGTATCAACAGACAAAGAAGACCAGCTTAACAGTTTAGAAGCACAAAAAGAATTTTTTGTTGAGTATGTAAATAGAACTGGAGATAACCTTGTAGCATTATATGCTGATGAGGGCATATCTGGAACAAAAATAAGAAATAGAAAAGAATTTCTTAAAATGATGTCGGATGCAGAAAAAGGGTTTTTTGATATGGTAGTAGTAAAGGATATTTCACGTTTTGCAAGAAATACAGTTGATTTACTCCAAAATATAAGAAAGCTGAAGGCATTGGGGATAGAAACACAGTTTTTAACAGCGAATATGACGAGTATGGGAAACAGTGAATTTGTACTTACCATATTTGGGGCATTGGCTCAGGAAGAAAGTGCAAATACTTCAAAAAGAGTTAAATTTGGCAAGAAGCTTAATGCTGAAAAGGGCAGAGTACCTAACATAGTATATGGTTATGATAAAACAATAGGTGATTATTTTAACCTTTCTATAAATAAGGAAGAGGCAGCAACAGTTAAACAGATTTTCAAATGGTACATTGAAGAGGGATATGGTGCTGCTAAAATAGCTAATATGCTTAATGAGAAGGGTATAAAAACTAAACGTAACTGCAAGTGGAGCCAACATGCCATATGTCGCATACTGACAAATGAATTATATACAGGAAAAATCATAAATGGCAAAGAGGAAGTAGCCGATTTCTTATCTGGGAAAAGAAAGGCAAAAGATGAAAAAGAGTGGCTTATAGTTGAAAAAGAGGAACTTAGAATTATAGATGACTATTCGTTTAAAAAAGCAGGTGATATACTTGCTTCAAGACATAACGCATTTAATATTACTCATGAAAGGCAGAGCAACAAACATCTTTTCTCTACACTTATTAAGTGTAAAGAATGTGGTTGGTCTTTTAGAAGGGTTGTAAAGACGTACAAGAATACATATATAAGATGGGTGTGTTCGGGGCATAATGGGCGAGGTGCTGAAAGTTGTCCTAATGCCCAGACTATTGATGAAGACGAGCTTATAGATGTTTTGGAAGAATATTTTGCAGGGGTTCTTAAACAAAAGAAAAAGGTCATCGACGGTGTTCTCAGGGAGTTTAGGAAGATGTATAAGGCAAAAGATGAAAATGTTGAAAGAGAAAAAGAAATAAATCAAAGCATTGCAAAACTCAACAAATCACGTCAAAAATATATGGATATGTATGCTGATGACCTAATAACAAGGGAAGAACTTAACGAAAAAATAGGTGGTATGAAAAAAGAAATTGAAAAACTTGAGGATGAACTCAGGGTGATTTCATATTATCTTACAAAAGGTGATAATCTGGAAGAAGTATTAAATGCTACATTTAAAGAAGTAGAGGATATTACTGATGTAAGACAGATGACAAATGCTCAGTTAAGGAGTATAATTAAGAAAATTGAAGTTGATAAAGAAGGTACTGTAAATATATATCTTCGACTGTTTGATGATTTAGGTCTTGATGATACCGTTCTAATTAATGACAACCAAACATAAAGACATCACCGACCGTCTTGACACACTAAGCCCATCATTAGCCAAAGAAGTACGCCGTGTTTTAGACATCAATAAAGCAGAGCGTCATATACGAGGTGGTATGGCTACAAAAGAAAAATACCTTAAAAAGACATACAGATAATACTTATTAAAATCTTCGATTAGCTTAAATCGGAGATTTTTTTTTGCCCCCGTTTATGATATACTCAATATTAAAATATGCAGCATTAAGGAGTACAATATGGAAGGAAGATTTATAACAATAGAGGGAACAGACGGCGGCGGAAAAAGCACCCAAATAGAAAAGCTTGTTGAATACCTTAAGTCAATGGGCAGAGAAGTTGTGGTAACTCGTGAGCCAGGAGGCACAAGTATAAGCGAAAAGCTTAGAGAAATTTTGCTTGATGCAAAAAACAGCGAAATGACTGACATAACAGAGGCTCTTTTATATGCGGCTTCAAGAGCTCAGCATGTGGAGGAAAAAATACTTCCTGCCGTTAAAGAAGGAAAAATAGTTATATGCGACAGATTTCTTGACAGCAGCATTGTATATCAGGGCTATGCAAGGGGTCTTGATATTGAAATGATAAAAACTATAAATAGTTTTGCTCTTAACAAAATTAAGCCTGATATTACGCTCTTTTTTGATATACGCCCAGAAATTGGCATATTAAGAAAGAAAAATATGCATGACCTTGACAGAATGGAGCAGGAAAAAATTGATTTCCATAATAAGGTCTATAACGGATACAAAGTCCTTCTTAATGAAAACCCAGAGAGAATAAAAAGAATAGATGCGGAAAAAACAATTGATGAAGTGTATAGACAGGTTATCGATGCAGTAAATACAATACTTTAATATACTTTTAGACAGGAAAATTTTAGTTATGAATGATTTTGCAAGTATCTACGGACATGAAAATATAATAGAAAACATAAAAAATGCCATATCAAGGGGCAACGTTTCTCATGCCTATATTATAAGCGGTGCAAAGGGCGTAGGCAAAATGACCGTTGCAAAGGCGTTTGCAAAGGCTCTTCAGTGCCATAATTTTAATGGTGACAGCTGTGGAAAATGTATTTCATGCAAGACATTTGACAGTGGAAATAACCCTGACATATTTTATGTTTATCCAACAAAAACAAAGTCTCTTGGTGTTGAGGATATAAGAGAGCAGATAGTAAAGCAGTCTGACATAAAGCAGTACGAGCATAAATACAAAATATTTATTGTGCCTGATGCCGACAAAATGACTGAGCAGGCACAAAATGCACTTTTGAAAACTTTGGAAGAACCGCCTAAATACGTTGTTATAATGCTTCTTGGAGAAAGCACAGACAGCTTTATTCAAACTGTTGTTTCAAGATGCGTAAACTTAAAGCTTAACCCGCTTTCTTCTGAAAATGTGAAAAGCTACCTTATTAATAATGAAAATATTGATGAAGAAAAGGCATCATTTTTTGCTGAATATGCTCAAGGAAACATAGGAAGAGCAAAGGAGCTTTACGGCAGTAGTGATTTTGCAAAAAAAAGACAGGACGTACTTGAATTTTTAAATACATGCTTTAACGGAAAAGAAATAGATGCTGTTTTAAGTGCCAAAAATATTGAGGAGTATAAAAACGACTCATCATTTTTAAGTATAATGGAAATATATATGCGAGACATTTTGGTTTACAAGCAGACAAAAGACGAAAAGTTTATTATTGAAAAGGACATATTAAGCCGAATAAAATCCCATGCCAAAAAACTTTCTTTTGAAACAATAGCCAAAAGAAGCGATGCCATATATGAGTGTGAAAAAATGCTTAAAAGAAATGTTAATTTTTCACTTATGGCAGAGGTTTTGGCAATACGTCTTAACGAAAAATAAAATATATTTTTACATGAAAAGCACTGCCTTTAAGGCAGTGTATTTTGTTTACAAAAAAATTAAAACATGATAAACTTAATTATTAACATAATGGATTTATAATGTTTTATATAGATTTTAAGGAGAACAAAAAAACTATGACAGAAGTAGTTGGAATTAGATTTAAAAAGGCTGGCAAAGTTTATTATTTTGACCCAGACGGATTAAAAATAGAAGAAGGCATGGGTGCTGTTGTGGAAACAGCAAGAGGTGTGGAATATGGAAACGTTGTTAAAGGCAATATGATGGTGCCTGATGACGAAGTTTTTCAGCCCCTTAAAAAAGTAATACGAATAGGCACTGAAGAAGATGCAAAGCAGATAGAAGAAGACAAGGAAAAAGAAAAAGAAGCCTTTGCCATTTGCGAAGAAAAAATATTAAAGCATGGTCTTGATATGAAACTTGTTGATGTGGAAATTACATTTGACCACAATAAACTTATATTCTATTTTACATCAGACGGCAGAGTAGACTTTAGAGAGCTTGTAAAAGAGCTGGCAGCAGTATTCCGTACAAGAATAGAGCTTAGACAGATTGGTGTTCGTGATGAAGCCAAAATGCTTAACGGCATAGGCATATGCGGCAGAAGTCTTTGCTGTGCCACATTTTTAGGTGATTTCCACCCTGTTTCAATTAAAATGGCTAAGGAGCAGAATTTATCACTTAACCCAACAAAAATAAGCGGTATTTGTGGCAGACTTATGTGCTGCCTTAAATATGAGCAGGACGTATACGAAGAGCTTAACAAAAAAATGCCTAATGTGGGTGACATTATTTCAACTCCTGACGGCAGTGGTGAAATACTTGCCGTTAACGTACTTATGCAGGCAGTTAAAGCAGGTGTTAAGAAAAACGAAAACGATGCCCCAACAATTGCATTTTATAATGTAAATGAAATTAAGGTTATAAAGGCTAAAAAATCAAAACAAAAAACAGAAGAGATTGATAAGAGCCTTCTTGAAGAGTTGGAAGACTGAAAATGAAAAACGTTGAGATAAAAGAATTTGAAAGAGTAGACGATTTACACCGAAATGGATATATGCTTATACAGGACCCCAAAAGATTTTGTTTTGGGGTTGATGCTGTGCTTTTAAGCGGTTTTGCAAAGGCTGCAAAAGGCGACAGAGTACTTGACCTTGGCACAGGCACAGGCGTAATACCTATACTTATGGAAGCAAAGACAAATGCCGCACATTTTATAGGTCTTGAAATACAGGAAGAAAGTGCCCAAATGGCACAAAGAAGCGTAGCTCTTAACGGTCTTGAGGATAAGATAGATATTGTATGCGGTGACATAAAAGAAGCAGATAAGATTTTTAAAGCTGCATCATTTGACGTTATTACAACAAATCCGCCTTATATGAATACAGGCGGCGGCATACAAAACGACTTCAGTCCAAAGGCAATAGCACGCCATGAGGTTTTATGTACACTTGATGACATAGCAAGAGTTTCATCAAGGCTTTTGAAGTTTGGTGGAAAGCTTTATATGGTGCATAGGCCACACAGAATTACGGACATATTATGCACATTAAGGCAGTATAAGCTGGAGCCGAAGGTAATAAGGTTTGTTCATTCTTATCAGGGTAAAGAGCCTGTAATGGTTCTTGTAGAGGCTGCAAGAAGTGGAAAGCCAATGACTAAAGTTTTACCGCCTTTAATTGTATATAATGAAGACGGGTCTTACACAGACGAAATAATTGAAATTTATTATAAATGACAAATTGAAACCTTGAAGAATATTCTTCAGGGTTTTATTGCAGGGAGGTTTTTATGTACGGTACATTATATTTATGTGCAACACCCATAGGAAACCTTGGGGACATAACACTTAGGGTTATAGAGCTTTTAAAGGAGTGCGACATAATAGCCGCTGAGGACACAAGAAACACTCTTAAGCTTCTTAACCATTTTAATATAGACACTCCTATGACAAGCTATCACGAGCATAACAAGGTTTCAAAAGGCCTTGTGCTTATTGAAATGCTTAAAGAAGGCAAAAACATAGCCCTTGTTACAGATGCAGGTATGCCAGGAATTTCTGACCCAGGAGAGGACATGGCAAGGCTTTGCCACGAAGAAGGCATAAAAGTAACTGTAGCTCCTGGTGCAAGTGCTGCCGTAACTGCTCTTGTACTTTC